>NZ_BCBT01000034.1:0-64186 GCF_001320965.1 Pseudomonas sp. NBRC 111143
GGGGTTTGGGGAGCAATGGAACCAAAAACCAACGTAAGCTCTGAATCCCACCGTAAAGGGGCTTTCCGATCTCCAGCTCACCCGCCAGGCATTACTCTCTGATCAGTGCCTCGATGATCGGGCAGATCGTTCCGCCGTCTCCCGCATCACATTGCTGCACCAGTTCGCCTAACAGTTGCTGCATGACGACCAAGTCGGCCATCTTCTGCTCGATCAACGCGAGCTTGCGTGCAGCCCGTGCTCGCGTTTCGGCACAGGCGCACGACTCATCCAGCGTCAGCAGTCCACCGACTTCCGAGAGCGTGAAACCCAGCGCCTGAGCCCGCTTGATGAAACGCAGTCGCTTCACCATGTCCACCGGATAGCGCCGATGGCCACCCAAGGGTTTGGCTGGTTCATCCAGCAGCCCGCGTCGCTGGTAGTAGCGGATCGTCTCGACGTTCACCCCGGCGGCGTCTGCCAGCTTGCCAATGGTCAGCTCTGTGGCCATCACTTTCTCCTTGATTCCGTACTTTGGTACGGAGTTTAGAATAGCACCTAGGCAATCAGGCTCAGGAGATGGGAATGGGGATGCAACTCACCGGGAAAGGCTCGCTGGTCGCGAGTTCGCTGACCGCCATCGGTGCGTCGGTGTGCTGTGTCGGGCCACTGGTGCTGTTGGCACTCGGTGTCGGCGGTACGTGGGTGGGCGCTCTGACCATGATGGAGCCACTACGCCCCCTCTTCATCGGGTTGACTCTACTGTTCCTGGGATTGGCATTCCGCAAGCTCTACCTGGTGCCACAGGTTTGTACGCCAGGTACACCCTGCGCCGATCCGCGCACGCTCGTGCGACAGCGACTCGTGTTCTGGATCGTCAGCGTGCTGCTGCTCGGCCTATTGGCCGTGCCGTGGCTCGCCCCGCTGTTCTACTGAAGGAGATTAACCATGCGCAAACTGCTGATCGCCGTGCTTTTCGCCTTGCCCTTCGTGGCGCTGGCGGCTCCCCCGAAAACCGTCACGCTCGACGTGCAGAACATGACGTGCGGACTCTGTCCGATCACGGTCAAGAAGTCGCTGGAGAAGGTGTCCGGCGTGAGTGACGTCCAGGTCAATTTCGACCAGAAGACGGCGACCGTCACCTACGATCCCGATAAGGCCCAGCCCGAGGCACTGACTGAGGCGACCGCGAACGCGGGATACCCCTCCACAGTGCAGAAGTGAGGTCACGATGAGCGCCATTGTCCTTGAGTCCGTGCTGACTTGCCCGCGCTGCGGCTTCGCCAAGCCGGAAACCATGCCCACGGACGCCTGCCAGTTCTATTACGAGTGCAGCAACTGCAAGGCGCTGCTGCGCCCCAACCCAGGGGATTGCTGCGTTTTCTGTTCGTTCGGCTCGGTGAAGTGCCCGCCGATCCAGCAGCAGCTTGGGTGTTGCTCATAGCGTTTAGGGGGATCACAGGTCGTCGTCTGGATTACGCAGTGGCCGCAGCTCGCCGCGCGCAACTTCTTCCGGTACCGCAAAGGAATACCGCCCGAGCATGTTGATGTGCTCGTAGATCAGCGGCGATAGCCGGGCCAAATCCTCTTCCAGCACTGGATAGCCGTGCTGCTTGAGCCGTTCCACGGCCGCCGTCATGTAGAGGGTGTTCCACAGCACGATGATGTTCACCACCAGGCCCAGAGCACCGAGCTGGTCTTCCTGGCCTTCGCGGTAGCGCTGGCGGAGCTCGCCGCGTTTGCCGTGGAACACGGCGCGGGCCAGGCTGTGCCGGCCTTCGCCTCGGTTCAACTGGGTCAGGGTGGCGCGGCGCTTGGACTCGTCGTCGATATAGGTCAACGTGTGCAGAGTCTTTTCGATCCGCCCGAATTCGGCCAGCGCCTGGGCCAGCCGGGTGGGTCTATCTCCCGTTTGCAGCGTGCGCATGATGCCAGTCGCCGGCACCCGGCCGAGTTTGAGCGAGCCGGCCAGGCGCAGCAGGTCGTCCCAGTGCTCGGCGATCAGGTCGAGTTTGACCGACTGGCGGGCCAGCCCGTTGAGCTTGCCGTAGTCCGCGTCCGGGCGCGTGCGCCAGAAGCGGGTACCGCCGACATCGGCCAGCCGCGGACTGAAGTGGTAGCCAAGTAGGCGGAAGAGCCCGAACACCACATCGCTGTAGGCCCCGGTGTCGGTCATGATTTGCGTCGGCTGCAACTCGGTCTGCTGTTCCAGCACGACCGCCAGCAACACCAGGCTGTCGCGCAGCGTGCCGGGCACGGTGATGGCGTTGAGGCCGGAGAATTGGTCGGAAATCAGGTTGTACCAGGTGACACCCCGGCCGGTGCCGAAATACTTCGGATTGGGGCCGGCATGCACGGTGCGCACCGGTACGACGAAGCGCATGCCATCGGCGGAGGCGACCTCGCCGCCACCCCAGACTTGGGCCAGTTCCAGTTGGCTTTGCGCTCCGACCAGGATGGCGTTAGCCGCTGACAGGGTGTCGTCGCGGATATAATTCTGGCTGACCCAGGACAGCCGGTCACGGCGCAGCGCCGGGTTGTCGGTGCGGATCAAGGGCTCCAGGCCGGTGTTGCAGGCCCCGCCCAACAGCACCGCGCAGAGGCTGGTGACCAGGTTGTCGGCGCGTGCATTGCGTTCGGAGACATGGGTGAAGGCCTCGGAAAAGCCAGTGCGGGCGGCGATTTCCAAGAGGATTTCCGGCAGATCGACACGCGGCATCAGGTCAGACACGGCCGCCCGCAGTTGCAGCAACGAGCAGGGCTCGTCCAGCTTGTCCAGCGCCCCGAGCGACAGTTCGGTCTTGCCCTCGGTGTTCTCGCTCAGTTGAATCGCCGGGTTGTCGGGCAGGCGCGCGGCTACTGCCAGCCAGGTTGCATCCAGCTCGACGGACAAGGCGTCCAGGGTGGTTTTGGCGTCGATGGTCAGGCCCAGTGACCGGCAGATGATCGGTCGCGCCGCCAGCCATTCGGCACCGTCGAGCAGGCCAAGACGCGGGTCGGCATAGCGCCAACTGGGCGAGACGAAGACATCGCGGCGGCGCAGGGCCGTGCGCAGCGCATCGAGCGTGCAGAACACATAGGCACCCATGTCGAGGGAGCCATCTTCGCGGGTGATGTGCTTCTGCCAAGCCTTGGCCACGATCTCCTGCGGCGCGTCATCCTCTGGCTTCCGGCGCGGCAGGTTCAGTTGCAGCCACTCCAGACTAGCCGCCACGCCCTTGCCGGCCGGGCTGAAGCCGAAGCGGATGTGCTTGAGCAGGTCGGGCAGGAAGCGGCGCACGCTGCGGTAGCGCGCTTCCAATGCAAGAAAATAGACGTCATCTACCGGGCGGATCAGCGCGTTGACCTCTTCCAGGGCCTTTTCCAGGGTGGTCCTCGGCAGGTCGTTGAACAGCCGGGCGCGCACGTTGTCATCGCTGATCGAGCTGTCCAGCACGACCTTGCACGCGGCGGCGAGCGTCGCGGCCGACCGATCCAGGTCTTTCAGGCTGCGCATGCGGGCTTTCTTGTCGGCCTTCTCCGCGTTGCTGAACAGGTCGCGCAGCAAGGCCTCCAGGACTTCCAGTGCGTCGTCGTGCGCAGTCGCCTCCAGGCAGAGTGCGAAGGCCACCAGTGTCGCCATCCGCCGCGACGCCGGCAGCCGATTAATCGCGGTGACCTTGGCCGTGTTGGCGAAGCGGGCCAGGGCGGCGATACGGCTGGGAGGGATGTGCGCCGCCGCCGGCAAGGTGATGCCGATGCCGCGCACGTCATCGAGCCGGCGCAGTGCCCGAATCAACGCGGGGCCACTGACCATGACCGGGCCGGAGCGCAATTGATCCAGCCGGGAGCTGCGGTTGCCTTCGGCCACCGTCAGCAAGTCTTGCAGTTGCAATCGCTGTTCCTCAGTCACGCTGCGGCCCAGCGTAAACCAGAGGCGTTCTTCGACCCGACTGCGCAACTGGGCGATAAAGCGCTCTAGTTGAGACACACCAGGCAGGAGGACTTTCTGTGTGAACAGCCACGAGGTGGCTCGCTCAAACAGCACTCCCGGCCGGTCGGTGCCCGTCCAGCAGAGGGCATACAGCCAGCGGCTCAAGCGAAAGCCGATGCCCGGATCGGTGAAATGACGATAGCCAAAGCGGTTCTGAATATCGGTGGCATGTATCCAGCGGCGATGATCGCTATAGCGCTGGAGGCAGTCGGGGTCTGGAATCGCCAGTTGTCGGCAAAGCACCTGCAGGACTTCCACCGGCACGGCGGCGGGCTTGTCCGGCAGAACGCCAACGAAGCGGACGGTGGTCAGCAGAACGGCATAACCCAGACGGTTATGGTTACCCCGCAGCACCTGGATGGCTTCACGGTCTTCATCGCTCAGGTGGAAGTAACGTTCCAGCTCTTCACGGCTGGGCGAATCAACATAGCGGCCAAAACCGTCGCGTTGCTCTTGAGTCAGAAAACCGACCGGCATTGATCACAGCACCTCGACGCAGAACACGGCGGGCGTGACGATCCGCGTGCGTTCGATGTGCCCGCGTTGCAGCAGGCCGGCGCGGCGATCACCGGTTACCAGGTAGTCCGCATCGCCCGCCAAGGCCATGGCCAGCAAAAACGAGTCATCCGGATCATCGGCTTCGACCTCAATGGTCAGGCGCTCCAGTACCACAGCCCGTTGCAGGTTATTGATCATGGCGCCCACCTTGGCGGGCTGTAGGATGGCCTGAAGCTTGGGATAGCGGCTGGCTCGACGAATTTCATCGAGTTGCATCCGCGAGGTCACCACCTCGAAACGCGCCGCCCGCCAGGCACGGTAGATCGCATCGGGCGCGCCATGTGGCGAGATCAGGGCGCTGAACAGGATGTTGGTATCCAACACGACCCGCATCAGCGCTTACGTGCCCAGTCGAGCGCTTCGTCAACCGCGTTGGTCAATTCTGCCTCACTCAGATGGGCGTTAGCGGCCTTGGCCTGCTCAGCGCTCAGCTCCAGGATGTGTGCCCGTACCGCTTCTTCGATGAAGCGCGACAGGTCGCCCTTACGGCCGCCGCCCTGGCTGGCCAGAAACATCCGAAGCGACTGGTCGGTGTCGGCCGAGACGGCGACATTCCAGCGAATGGTATTCATAGCGTTCTCCGCTAATAGGTGTTTGTGTGTTTATACGCCAATCACAAAGGGCGATGCAATGGTTCGACAAAACGAAGGTTTTGCCGAACTCTATCGAGGAATGGCTCGGTTCGTTAAGCTCCCCGCGCTACGGTTCAAATAACTGGTACGCTTAATCAAAGTTCAACTATTACTAACGTAGTCGAGTAAACAGTACTTTTGATGAAGATCGGTTATGCGCGAGTGAGCACTCGGGATCAGAAAGCCGACCTACAAGTCGATGCCCTGAAACAGGCCGGGTGCGAACGCATCTACCAAGACATCGCCAGCGGCGCGAAAAGCGCCCGGCCGGAGTTGGACAAACTGCTGGCCAACGTGCGGCCGGGTGATGCCGTGGTGATCTGGAAGCTGGATCGCCTTGGGCGTTCCCTCAAGCACCTGGTCGAGTTGGTCGGCGAGCTGGCAGAGCGCAAGGTCGGCTTACAGAGCCTGAATGACCCCATCGACACCACCCACGCCCAAGGCCGCCTGGTGTTCAACCTGTTCGCCTCGCTGGCGGAGTTCGAGCGCGAGCTGATCCGCGAGCGGACTCAGGCGGGTCTGTCGGCCGCACGGGCGCGTGGCCGGATCGGTGGCCGTCCCAAGGGCCTGCCAGCCAAGGCTGAGGCCACCGCCATGGCGGCCGAAACCCTCTACCGCGAAGGTCGCCTGAGCGTCAGCGCGATCGGCGAGAAGCTGCACATCTCCAAGAGCACGCTGTACAGCTACCTGCGCCACCGTGGTGTCGAGATCGGCGCGTACCAGAAGAGCGCCAGGTCACGCGACCAGCAGCCTTCGGCCGCGTCGCCGGCAGAGCCGCCCGCCGCCGAGCGGGTGGCCACCGTCACCCTGCGCCTCGCGGTGGTGAATAACAGCAAGTTCGTGCGCGGCCGGAAGCGGGCCACGGAGAACATTGAGCGCTACTGCCTGGAGCCCTATGGCATGAAGCGGCTGGATGCCGGCCACTATGAGTTGACCATTCCGTATCGGAGCGACGATGAGCTGGACAAGAGCGTGCATGACCTGCTGACCGAGATCAGCCAGGAGGCCGACATGCGCAACTGTTTTGTCGAGATGGGCGCCTGGGAAGAAGACACCGAAAAGCGTTGGTAGGGCTTACGTTGGTTTTTGGTTCCATTGCTCCCCAAACCCCAATAACGCACCGCGTGGTGCTACTTTAGATGAGGACTTTTTATGGCTAACCGCAAGACATGCACGGACAGTGCATCTAACGAGGCAGCGCTTCTGCAGGTGTTTGCCACCAACACCTTTCGTAAGGTCATCTTTTTTGCTAGCCCAGATACGGGCGGTTCGCGCAAGGATGGCTCCGAAAACAACTGGCCATTGATGGCTGTGTTGGTCGAGGACCAATCAGGCGAGCTCGACGTTTATGATGGGGATTTCCTTACTGCTACTCGTTACCCGCGCTACCTGGAAGTTAAAGCCGTCTTGGATGCGGCCCAGGCTAGTAACGGCAATGTGTTTTATGCCACAGCTCCACTTCCTTTCACTTCGGGCAAAGGAGAGGATGCAGCTGCGTTGGACATGCTCTCAGTTCAAACCGACGTATTTGATCAGTCGACGCGAGCAAATTATTTCAAACTGCTGAGCCGTTTGACCGAAAAGCAGTACGCTCAGACCTACGACTGATCATGGCTCCCTGGCTTTCTTGATGTCAGCCAGGGAGTCATGATCAGAGCCGGCAGCTCGTCAAAGGTCCAGCTGCATCGGCGCCATCGGAATGCCCACCATTACCACGCCTGGCTTAGGCTCGACGGTAGGCAACTTCCCCGCCCGAATCAGCGTGCTCAATTTCAGTTTTGGGTCGTAGACCATCAGGTCTGACTCCAACACGTAATCAAACCCATCTCTTGTCCCACAAATCGGTATTTCTTCCGCTTTTACTGCTGCGCGGATACCCTCTAGCTGCTCAGCAGGGCCTGGCTTTTTCTTCCTTGGTGCAACGAATGCAGTGAAGTTGGCGCCTGCCTCTTCAAGAGCCCTGAGCGCTGCGGATTCGGCAGCAGGGCTTATCCTTTTCGTTGGGGTTGCATCAGGATCAGGTATGGCTACCGCCACAGGTGCCGGCGCCGGTACGCCTAGATCACCATCATTGTGTATGAGCGAAGCGCCCGGCCCTTCTTCTCCTGCAGTTGAATTCACGCTTTGCTCGGCTGTGTCCACGATCGAGGATTCACTGGGCGCGAATGCGCCGAACACATCATCCACATCATCGACGTCATCGCTCCCTGAGTGCCCAGGTTCTATGGCGAGAAAATCTTCCTCCAGTTCCACCTCCTGCCCGGGACCGAACGAGCTAATCGACAAGCTCTGCAGGTCCTCATCTAGCAAGTCGTCATCTGCACCACCACTCATGAGCGGGTCATCATCCTGCGCCGCTAGCGCTTCAGCGGAGATACCGGATTGCGTCCCTGGAACGTCACTTTGCTCGGAATCACCGCTTGCAGCGCCGGCGAGCGCAGATGTTGCGTGCTCGGTTGAGTCGACTGTTGGAGCATTAGGTTGAGGAACACTCGCGGTATCAGCTATGGGTTGACTAAATCCTTCATCAGCCCGAACTTGTGGTGCTGGTGCTGGTGCTGGTGCTGGTGCTGGTGCTGGTGCTGGTGCTGGTGCTGGTGCTGGTGCTGGTGCTGGTGCTGGTTGTGGCTTCACTTCTTGCTTGCCGGCGATGTTCATCTTCGCGGCGATTTCAGCACTGAAACCACGGGCAACGATCTCCCGAAGCGCATCTGCTTCAGTGATTCCCAGATTGTGCGTGAACAATGGGCGCTCGATATCCAGCTTAGTACCCATGTTGGGTAATCCACTGAGGCCCGCAAGCTCGGGGGTGGTGGCAACTGGCACGACAATAATGCAAGGTTCCCAGGTCGTGAGGTGAGCACCCGTTTGTGCGTTGCGCAACGATACCGAGTACATCGGCAAAAATCGGCTCATGTCGGCGTGATTATGTCGCGAGTACAGCAGCCCCTTCTCTTGGAGCGTCGTCATAAGATTGAGGGTCATTCGGTACCGACCATCACCCTCCTCCAACGACCAGCCCATTTTGGCCAAGATGAGAGATCGAAGGTCCTTTTCCCGGATGACGATCAGTCCATCGTGTTTCTGAGCAATCTTCAGCGTGGAATCTTTGGCCTGGTCACCGGTGCCGTTAACTCTGCCGTACTCCGTCATGATCTCGACGAAGCTGTGATAAATGGCATTGGACTCGTCTTCTGAGATCTCGTGATCACTCAGCGTCTCGGTGATGCTCGACTCGACCATGCCGGTCTTTTTGTCAACCAGGATCAGGAACTCCATGAGCGCCGTCATGCGGTCGTCCAGGCTGAGGCCATTGCGGTCAACCGGGAAATCGCTTGGGTGGTGGTAGTGGGCGATGACCAGGTTCACTGCTTGTCGATCGCGTGCAGGTAAGGCCCAGTATTCCGGGAAGCGTGCAAGAATTCTCGCACCCAGGGCATCGTGCTGGATCCGGTTGTCATCCTGCGGTGTGAGCGCTCCAACCTCCTCCTGGGTCTTAACACTGCCGTCGGGTAGGAGCTCATAGGCTTCCAGCTTACCGATGTCATGCGCCAGGCCCAGAATGGGGATCAGCGGATCAGTGGCGTCAAACCGATATTCCTTGTTTTTCAGGTCAATGATTTTGAATTTGGGCTTGCCCCTGGCCTTTACATAAACCCCGTCGAATACGTATGCGCCAGCATCCTCCAGTGCGGTATCTGCCACGGCCAGACAATGCTCCCAAAGCCGACGATTTCCGTGCCCCCCCTTGCGATGCGATGCAGGGAAGTGCGCATGTGCGGAATAGGTGTCCCAAATAGCCCAGAAAAACGCTACATGTGCCGGCCACTTCTTCTCATTGGCAGCAACCCAAGCCAGCACTTTTTCACTGCCGATGGGGAGACGCTTTGACGCTACCTCGATGCGAGGTAGCGCTGAGGTGGGCATGGGAACCTTGCCGAGCGTCGATCGGGCGCCGTTGAGGATGTTTCCTTTCTTGCCGGCGTATAGCTTGTTCAGTGCTGACAACCTGGTGAACCAGATAAACCAGACACCGATGATCAGACCGGAAACAACGCCCAGGATCCAGTGTGAGACGTTATAGCCCACCAGAGGCCAGTTCTCTAAAAACTCCATGGGAGAACCGCCAAAGGCTCGGGCCGTAAGCAGAAGCCACCAGAAACCGAACACGATGGCCGTTGCGCGAATGACCTTGTTGTTGGCGTTCACAGGAAAGCTCCGCTGTCTGTTTGGACCGTAGGTGACGGCGCCCCGTCTGAACTGGCTGGTTGTTCCTTCGGAACCGGGGCCCCGTTATTGTCCTTTAATGTGTTGGAGCACCCACCGCCCCCCTTCACAAAGCCACTGCAACCCCAGAAAGGAGACTTTTCAGCGTTCCGCAGGTACATGGGTTTGCCGCAGAGGTCACATGGAAATGACTTCGGCCGCTCCACTGGGTCGCCGTCGCGATCGTTCATGGTGTGATTGCACTGCTCTCGATCAACGCAGGCCCAGAAGTGCCCTTTGGGGACTTTGATTTTGCGCATGCCGCCTTGGCATTTCGGGCAGGAAACGACATTACCTTTGGAGTCCCGGGTATTCGCCGTCGGGTCGAAGTAAAACTCGACCTTGCCTGTGTCGAGCAGCTTCAGCCCGGCCTCGAACTTGGTGGATTTCTTCGGATTGACAAAGCCCTTGAGCCCAAGCACTACCTTGTCCCGGAGCAAGGTTTCTGCTTCCGATACTTTCAGCATGCGACTGGCAATCTCCCGCCATATGGAAAATCCGCACTGCCGCTCGCACATGAACGTTCGGGCCTGGATCTCAACTGCGCCGCCGCAGGTGGGGCAGAGAGCGCCAAGCTTCTTGACCTGGACACCTGCGTATTTTTTCTTGATGGAGTCGAGGATTTCCGTGGTCAACTCTGCAAGCTCGGATTTGAAAGCGTCACGCTTGTACGCCCCCTTTTCCATCTGACGGAGCTTGTGCTCCCATTCCCCGGTGAGAACTGGCGACGTAAGGGCATCGATGCCGTTGTCGACCAGGAAACGGTAGACAGTCATCCCCTTTGCGCTGGGAGCAAAGTACTTCTTCTGCTGGATGAGATAGGGCTCTTTTTTTCGGCCTGCGCCGTCCTTGGTGGATTGGAGCGATTCGATCATTGCAGAGCGCGTGACCGGTGTACCCAGCCCCCGCTCCTTCATCGCCTCACGAAGGTCCTCATCCTCTACCAGGCGCCCTGCCGTCTCCATCGCGCCCAGCAACGTGTCCTCGGTGTACCGTTCTGGAGGCTTGGTTTTGAGCATCTTCAGCTCCATGCCCAGCGGAGTGACTGACTCTCCTTTGACGTACCGTGCGAGCTCTTTCTTGTCGTCGGAGTCACCATTTTGATCGGTTACGTCCTCGACGATCCCGGCTCCGTAAACCACCATCCAACCTGGGGACACAAGCACACGACCTGTCGACCTGAAGAGCTCGTCAGCCACCGTCGTAAGCCGGACAGTCACCGAATACTCAGCTGCTGGATGGAACACGGCAATGAAGCGCTTGACGATCATGTCATAGATTTTTTGAACGTCCGGCTCCAGGTCCCCAGCTCGCTTTCCGGTTGGAATGATAGCGAAGTGGTCCGACACCTTCGTCGAGTCAAAAATCTTCTTGTTGGGTCGTACCCAGCCTTCATCGAGCACGCGCTGCGCGTGATCTGCATAGGGGGTTCCAGCAAACATTCCCATGACCTTCTTCGTGTCGTTGATTGCGTCATCGGGAAGGTAGGCAGAGTCAGTCCGCGGGTAAGTAGTGAGGCTGAGCTCCAGGTAAAGTTTCTGGGCAATCTCCAGTGTGTATGCTGCAGAAAACCCAAGCTTGCGGTTCGCCTCTCGCTGCAGCGAGGTGAGGTCGTACAGCTTGCCAGGGCCCGTCTGGGCCGGCTTGACTTCATCCACCACACTGCTCGGTGCGACTCCAGAGCACTTGCTGATCAAAGCATCGGCTTTTGCTCGATCCATGATCCGGTGCTGGGAGCCACCCTTCTGCTCAGTCGTCTGTGGTGCCAACCACTTGCCGGTGTATTTACCAGCAGCAACCCCAAAGCTCCCGTGAACCTCCCAATAGGGCATGGGCCGGAAGGTCAAAATTGCCAGCTCCAAAGCACAAACCAAGGACAGCGTTGGGGTCTGCACGCGGCCAAGCGGGAATATCTCGGCTTTAGCAGTCTCTCGCTCATAGAGGCGTGAGATACCCCGGCTCGCGTTGATGCCGACGATAAAGTCGCCTTCGCTTCTGATCTCTGCTGCCATGGCGAGGTTGTCGAAATCTGCGCCTGGCTGCATGTTCTTGTACGCCTGCCGGATAGCGTCATCGACCATGGATCTCATCCACATCCGAAGCATTGGCTTTGTGCATCCAGCCATTTTGTAGATGAGCCTGAATATGAGCTCGCCCTCGCGGCCGGCATCGCACGCGTTCGCAACAGCGGTGACGTCAGGCCGACGCATTAGGCGTTGCAGCACGTTATAGAACTTGGCCTTTGGCTCAATGACCCTCAGGTCGAATTGATCTGGGATCACAGGCAGATTGCCGATGTCCCGCCCTCCCTTGGCCATTTCCTCTGAATGGATTTCAACCAGGTGGCCGGCAGCGGGGGCAAGAATAGCGTTCTCGCTCTCCAGCCATGATTCCACCTTGCTGAATCCTCCGACCGCTTGCGCGATTGAGACCGCTACGGTTGCTTTTTCAGTGATGATCAGTGTCTTGCCCATGCGGACTAGCCTTCCAGTGCAGAATTACATTTCTTCCAAGCTGCCGGCCTAGCCAGACGGCTGCTGGGTGAGAAACAAAAAAGCCATCGACTCCAGTGCTGGATCTCGATGGCTTCACAGAACGAGGTGAGGCGGCCGCTGCTATGCGTCTTGTTGCTCACCTGGAGTTGCAGGCGTGCTTGCCGAGTCGGAACCAAAGGCCGAGGCGAACATGGCGCTGCGCTCTGCATCTCCTTGTTTCGGCTGCGGCGCCTGGGTACCGTGGCCCTTGAAGAGCTCAGCCGCCCAGCTTGGCACGATCTTGATGTGGCCAGAGTCCGGGAGCACAGGGCCTGGCATGTCCTTGGCCTGAATGAACGGAATTTTGGACACTTCGGCGATCCCTGTTTCACCATCCGGCAGGGAGATTGCCTTTACGTCCATACGGAATTCGCCGTTGACGATGATAGGCATGCCGCGGGCGAGTTTCTCAGACAGCGGCTGCAGATTACGGCCGTACCAACGAACAGGGATGCAGGCATCGGTGTCCTTCGACTGCCGAATCAGCACGACCAGGCGGTCGTTGATTGGAGTACCGTCTACGGGATGTTTGCGGTTGCGTTCCAGCGACTTGGTTTGAATGAAGCCTGCGATACGGATCTGGTTCGAGGCGTTCTTGTTGAGATCCATTGCCTTCCAATCGAACGAGTTGAGACGGTCTTCTGTGCCAGCGCTGGGTAGACTCTCCAGCTGTGCCACAGAATCCGGAGTACCGGAGTCCTTTGCCGCTGCGTGCACGGCTACATCCCATTTCCGCATGAAGTCGTCTCGAAAACGCCCTCCAAGGTGCATCAGGTTTGGAGCTTCGAATCGGATGCTCTTCACCCGTGCAATACGGTTATCACCCTCGATGGCGCCATCGGTGTGAACGAACGCCATGATGAGGTCCCACTCCTTGATGTCCTTGGGGATCGGCGACTTCTTGGGATCGTAGTGGATGGGAAGCATGTGGTTTTCCGCCCGGGTCTGCTGGATGTAGCAGATCCCCTTGACCGGATCATTCAACCGCAGGACGCCGGCGATGTAGCCAGAGTTGAGCATCCCGTTTGGATACGAATAGGAGTCAGGCTTCCGCTTTGCGTCCTGGGGCAGCATTGAGTACCTCGATACGTGAATGGCTTGGTTTTCTCAAGAATACGCAACACGTACCAATAATACAAGGCGAATCAAAATGCACTTGTCGCGTGCTTGGCGGTCACAGAGCTACCTGCAAGGGGGCACATCCAGCCCAAAAGTCTCTTTTTCCACCGGAACAAGAGATTTGAATCTTGTTGTTAACTGTGTAGAATCTTTTTTAAATTTATACTGGATTTCTCTGCTTTATTTGTTTAGGGAGCGTCCTGAATCGTGTTAGACGCCGCGACCAACCTGGAGCCGCACAATGCCCAAAGCTAGCGACAAGACCGCAAGTGAATCGACAGGACGGCGGTCTCAAGCGCCCGCCAAAGCACCAGCAAAACCAGCTGCAAAAGCTGCGGCGAAGCCGGTAGCTAAAAAGCCTACTGCAAAAACGCAAGCCCCTCAGGCTGCTACGCCTAAGAGGCCTCGTGCTTCTGCCAAGGCCAAAACAGCAGTACCAGAAGATAAGGGACATGCAGCAGTCGAAACTCGGAACACTATGCCGGGCTCTCGCCTCGTCAAGATGATCAAAAAGGTGATCATCGATCGTGGACTACCTGATCGTGCAATTGCCGATGTCATGGGTATCACGGTCATCTACTGGAACTCCCTGGCTAACGGGAACCGCCAGATACGATCGCTGGGTAAGGAAAAGCTGCAAATGGTGGCTGAATTCCTTGGCCTCCCCCTCATCCAGGTTTACAACCTGGCTGATTTCTTCACGCCAGAAGATTTTGTGTACAAGAAAGATCTTGATGAGCAGCTCTGGCTGTCGATCGAGAAGATGGGTAGTGATCCTACCTGGGCGGGCTATATCCCGAAGCCGGATGAATGGGCGCAAACGCCTCTCTCCGTTCGCATGACCATGGTGTTGCTGTATGAGCAGCTCTCTGGGCGCCAGCTGTTGGCTAAGGCCGAAATCGAGCTGCCTGGTGTGCAACCGCCGCCGGTGGCTTAATTTGCGGGAATAAAGAAACCCCGGTCATTGACCGGGGTTTTTTTTGGGTTAGAAGATGAACGGAGCCGATGGTGGCTGCGAGGTGGTGTCCGATGGCACAACCTTTTCAGGCTCTACCAGGGTTTTTTCAGGTTCAGCCGCAAAGAAGAGGTTCTCCTCTGTCTTGCGACCAGTTGGAAGTGGCGGAATCACAGAGACCTCAGGAACGATGGTAACTTCATTTTGTTCTGCTTGAGGATGAATAGTTGCAGATGCTGAGCTACTGAAGAAGACGTTATCGTCAGCAACAGCCGGCGCTGAATCAGAAGCCGATACATTCAAAGGATCAAACTCGGTGGCATGTTCTCCAAGGATTTTTTCAGGATCCATGCAGAAGGACAACAAGCCAGATACTTGGATGTAAGCAACCCCTTCAATGCTCGGTCCGCTCGGAACAGCAGCCAACACCGATGCACACATTTTCTCCAAGTTAGAGAATTTGCTTGAAAGAACGCTCATAGCTTCAGCTTTGTCCTGAACCCGACGGATCAAACCCAGGATTCTCGACGTCGTTTTGCCGTTGCCCTTGCGAGTCCAGGAGCGATTTACATCTACCGCGATCTCCAAAGCGGCCTGGCCGACTAAGCCTTTAACTTCCGTTTGAAGTGCATCTTCTTCGCCAAAGTAGCTGGTGTTGCTGATACGAATCGCCGAAGTGTCAAAGGTCAACAGTCTTTCGAGCACTTGTGCCTGTGGAGCATGCTGGCGGATCAAATCTGCACGGGATTTACCACCTGGTGTTGTAACCGCGTTTGCAGGAGAGCTAGCCCACTTCTCCACCAGGTCCGGTAAAGTGTTTAGGAAGGAAGCCTTTTCAACCAGATATTTTCCTTTGATCGCATGCAGCACTTTTGCAAGCTCGTCTGCGTGTTGGGTGGGTACAAAGTATCCGCGGATACGATTGTTTACCTTTCGAGAAACCCCTACTTTAAGGATTTCTCGCTTGGCTTCCGATCGGTATTTGTTAACCCAAGCGAATGCGCCCGACGGCAGCATGCGCCCGACCTCGCGGATGAAGTCATCCCCATCTACAGTTTTCTCACCGGTGCTTCCACCAATGATGACGTCAAAAAGCACTACATCCTGAAGGATGCTGATGCCCAATTCATCGGTTTGCTTGGTAGTGCTCATGGTGGTTCTCCTGAAATTGAAAGAGCGGGTCCCTTGCGAAAGACCCAGTGACAGGAGATGCCTCACAGGCACCCATAAACGAAAAAACCCCGGCGAGCCGGGGTATGGTGAAGCGTTAGACTTTTCCGACGATCGTCGACCAGGTGCTCAGGATCGCAGCAGCCTCATCGTGCGGTGCGAAGTCCAGAACTGTCACTTGCAGAGCAAGCTTCTGGCTTTCTTCAGTCGTTTTGCCCATCTGCATGAGGAGCTTGTAGTTCATCGCCCAGTTCAGCACATTACGGGTTGTAATGGTGAAGTTGAAGGCCATCCCCCCTGCCCCAGCATCCTCGTTGAGAGCGATGAAGTTCGCCCGAACTTTGGCTGCCAGGGTTGCCATGGATTTTGCAACCAGTGGATCAGTATTCGTCTGGTCTACAATGAGGTTGGCTTCACGACCCTCCTCCATGTAGGTGCAGAACATCGAATTGAAGCGGTCCATCGTCGCGATGTTCATTTTCTTGGTACCCCTGTAGCCAGTAGCGCTACCGCCTTTGCCGCCAGCAGACCCTTGGCCGTTTGTGTTGCCAGTAGCAGCGATCAAGCATCCAGGAGCAATCGGGATCACTTCGTTGGTCTGATCAAGAAAGATCGGCTTGCCATCCAGAATACCGTTGAGACCCATCTGGATCTGTGGTGGTAACTGATCGAACTCATCCAAGAGCAGGATGGAGTTGGGGGTTTTAGCCCATTGGCACACCTTCCCATAGATCCACTTCATGCCTTCGGGGCCGCACAATTTCCAACTGCCGAAGAGGTCAGAAAGAGTGGTTTCCTCGGAACATTGAACGGTGAAAACCGACCTGCCCGTACGGGACGCAAAGGCCTCGACTAACGTGGTTTTGCCGGCGCCGGTTGGCCCGTAGATGTAGGTCGCTTTCTTGATGGATGCCTTGAAAAAGTCCTGTGGAAGTCCTGCTGAAGCTGCCCAAAGGATCAGGCGCGTAAGCAATTCATCGTCGAAGCTGTAAGGTACGATTTTTGGTGTGAAGCGTGTTTCAGCAAAGATCTTGGTCTGCATTCCATTGAAAAATGGTGCTGTTGTACCGAAAACCTCTGGTGCTAAACGGACTTCAATTGGATTGAGGGTGTCGATTCCAGCGTCGAGTTGCGGGTCGTTGATGTGTTGGAAAGCAGTCATGGTCAAATCCCCAGTAGGCAATGGATGGCCTCTTGCGAAGGCCTGGTACAAGGGGATGCCTAACACGCGAGTAGAAACATAAAAAACCGGACTCCAAGGAGTCCGGCTGGTCTTTCGTTTTGGCTCTATACGATACCCTGCTTCAACGCTGCAAAAACGGCTGTCGCGAGGTCTTTGTCGGATTGTGCCACTCCACAGGCCAAACCCAGGTCAGCGTAGCGTTTATGGTACCCATCACCGATCAGGACGAAGCGTACTTCGATGCCCATCAGCATTGCTTCATCAACGGCTGAACGCAGCACATCGCTATTCCCAGGATCCCCGTCAGTAACCACAATCAGAATTCTGCGGGCCTCCGGTCGATCGATGAGTTTCTTGAGCGCCCAGACCACAGCAAGGTGAGTTTTCGTACCATTTTTGGGCTCAGGGCTGTACCGTTGCAATGTACCGGCCCAGCTCTCTTCAAACCCATGCCATTCACGAACTACTGTGTTGTAGGTAGCAATTCCAAATGGAATGGCCGAGTTATTCAAAACTTCACCTACTGCCACCGAAACCCGGTTGCAAGCTTCCTGTGCTGAGATCCGATCGTCACTCTCATCCTTCTTTGGAATTGGTCCAAATTTATTGTCCATGGAAGAGCTTTCGTCACCCAAAAGGTAGAAACAGGTGTCAATCTCCTCCGCTTGCTTTCTTCTGGTGCAGATTAGGTCGTCTCCCACTGCGTATCGCCAAAGTTTTCGAGTGTTGAGCCTTCCTTCACTTGCAGCCCATACTTCATTTTGGGTGATTGTTTCTATGAGTTCCTCGAAAGTCGCTGAGAGTATTGCAGCTGTCTTCTGAGCGCCAGCCCGAAGAAGGCTACGATTTTCAAATGAGCCACCAGACTTTGAAAGACTCAATTCCTTCATCTCGTTTGAGGCGTCTGGCTGATAGCCTCCCAACCGATTCTGACTCACGCCAGGCAGGCTGGAACAGATGACATCTTCTAACCCTTTTGCATAGCTTCCACAATCAATCTGGCTCGCGTTCAGCACTTGGTTTATGGCGTCGGAGATGTTACCGGGAGTACTGGGTTGGCCATTACTACCTGGTTGCCCCGGAGAACCAGGTTCACCTTGCGGGTTGTGGCTACCAGATCCTTGTTGCGGGGGGCTCTTCTGTTGGTCCTTAGTCAGTTGGAGTAGATCCACAATCTCATTCGCTGCAAGGTTCGCACCCTGAGTGTCTGATGCATTGCAGCCCTTTACAGCAATCGCCTTCACTTGCTCAACCAAAGGTGCACCGAACGTTGCAATAGCCAGTGCGCGATACGCGATAGCGAAGTCCTTCAGACAGGTTTGTTCAAGGAGCTCACTACGAAGCTCAGTGACCAACCAGGCAACGAGAATTGACTGAGGTGTTTCTTGGCCAGCGACTGGACCGTGAAAAACTCCTCTTTTCACCAGGATCTTTAAGGTGTTGTGAATATTCGCGTTGGCACCACGAAAGCGGGGCTTTGCCAATAGCTCGCCGCGGGGATCCTCTAGAACGTTCAGCAGTGTTCCGGAGATATCTGGCTTCATCAAAACAGAAAAGTCCGTGTGCAGGCCGTGGCAGAGAATTTCATGGTCGAGTAGACCTTGGATCAATTCGAGATCTTCATCAGTACCCATGGCAGCGGTCAGAGGCAAGGTCAGAAGTAACCCACCAGCAACCTTTTGATCCGGGCCAATCGAAGCAGTTTTAATGTTGGCCCAGATGACACGCACCCGTCGCCCCAGCTTGTTCGCTTCCGCGATCAGCAGATGGGTATAGAGGTAAATGTGACGCATCGAGACTTTGGACGTTGCAGGAAGCTGCGCTTGAGCGAGACCCATGGATATCCCCTTCTATTGAGTGACGGCATCGGCGATGCCTTTGCCTTACGAAGGGGAATGCTTGACACGTGATTAGAAAATCAATCGTCACCCTGTGGCAGTTCGATACCATGCTTTTGCAATTGCTCACGAAGAGCGCACTGCAGGTCCTTCATGAGAGCTTTGCCATCGAGGGCTGGGGCTGCAGGCTCAACTGGCGCCGGCGTCTGTGATTGGTGGACCAAGGTGGGTGGTAGGGGCCGGCCGTTGGCTTTGTACCGGGCAATGTAGTCCTCAACAATGTCACGTAGGAGTGCCGACGATGTAAGGCCTGGGTGGGATGACTGCGACATCTCAGCTACGATCGCTTGAAAATCTTCTTCAGTTGTACGGCTTACGCGGGTCGACAATGGCTGATCAGCGCTCTCCCGGCTTGCGAAGTTGATTTTCTCAGCCTGGCCCAGGTAGGGCTCCAGGATCGGGGCCATCAGGTCTCGTACTACCTCGTCATCCACATACTGGTAGCACTGGATTTTAACGGTGCGGCTTAAGAAGCCCACCAGGATGGGAGAGCTCTCGACCGCTTCAAGCAGGCGCAGCTCCGCAACCGCATCATTAGCGTACTTCAAAACGGTTGGCATACTGATGACATACATGCGGCCGACGTCGCGGGCTATGTCCCCGGAGAGTAGTCGCTGGTAAATCGCTACCTTGACAGCGAGCGGTGTTGATTTCGCGGCCAATTTGTCCCCCTGTCCTATTCCTGAGCCGGTATGAGGCCCGCTTTGACTGCGCCAGCCATGATTTCACCATGACTTAGCCGTAAACCGAAGAACAACGGTCGATTGGCACCAGATTGCTTTTCACCCTCTAGGCTCAGATCACCATAGCCGCGACTCTCCGCATCTTTCTCGGCGAGCACGAACCCATCATTGCAGGCTGTCAAAAGTCGCAAGCGCGATGACGCTGACTGTTTGATGGGGCTCGGCAGATACATGATGAAAAACCCACGCCCCCCCTTACGAGCTACCCGACCACGGAGCTGGTGCAACTGAGCCACACCAAAGTGCTCGGGGCTCACTGCAACTAGCAAAGTCAGACCGGGGAAGGTAACGCCTACCTCGATCACAGTGGAGGCGACCAAAAGTTTCAGTTGCCCGGCCTTCATCTTGTTTATGACGTCAGTCTTTTCGTCATCCGTCATTCCCCCATGGACCCGGCCTACGTCGTCTCCCAAGCTCCTCCTGAATCGCTCGTAGGCGGCTTCCACGGCATTGCGAGTTTCAGCCTCACCATTGACGACGGGATAGACGAACGCTGCTTGTCCGCCCTGCTTGATGATCTGCATAACGAGATCATGCAACTTCTGCCTAGCGTTGTGCGTGATGATCCTTGTTACGATCTCCCGCGGTACCGGCGTGGTCCTCAGAATTGAGATTGGCAGGCCTCCGAGCTTGACCAGTGCAACCGTTCTGGGAATCGCGGTTGCCGTTGATTCAAGGAAGTTGGTATGGGGCGCGATGAGCTTCTGCCGTTGCGCCACAGAGAATCGTTGCTGCTCGTCAGCGATGACCAGGTCGAAGACTATCCCCGCTTTTTTGGCGGCAGAAAGCACAGCAGTGGTGCCGACAACGATTCCCGCAGACAGGTCAATATTGGTCTTGCCCACCGGACCGACAACAGTGACAACGGGGATTTCGTAGAAGAGGCTGCTCAACTCGGCCGCCAGTTGCTGCGCCAAGATTTGCCCGGGCGCGATGATGGCAACCTTTGCCCCCGCGAGGTAGCTTGCCGCAGCTGGAACCATGAACGTGAATGACTTGCCCGTACTGACATCACCCGACAGGACACGCTGCATCGGATAGGGCGACCTGAGGTCTGACACGATCTCGTCGATGGCTTGAAGCTGGTCGGCAGACGGCGAGAAAGGAGCACGCCTGATTAAATCAGCAACCTGGACTCGGTCGATTCGGAGGAGGGCTCCTTTCACTGCTGGTCGGTTGCGATGAGCCTCAACGCGATTAACAAGCGCCTGTATGCATACGGCCTTGGCAATCCTCACCGCCTCGTCTCCCTCACGCACTGACAAAGGCGTGTGCAGGTTACGCAGCAAGTCAGCAGGGTCGACAAGGCCTGTCAGCTTCCGGAAGTCATCTTCGTGCATCAGGGCCTGTTCTAGGAGCAGGCAGGCTGCCTCGTTGATGTGTGCCATCGCTGCGGTGATGGCCTCACCAAGAACTTCAGCACTCACCTGATTCTGCTTTCCCTGATAGACGGGCATCACCCGTCCAATCATCGCAGGGGGTATGACCATTGGGTTGGACATGGAGGGACGGCCCTCATAGGTGACCACCTCGCCGTAGGTGTGCACCGTCGCGCCAAAGTCGTACGCCATCCAGGGTTCGATCGAAGGCTTACCAATCAAGCTGATGTGCAGACGCTGACCTCGCCCGTCGACCACTTTGACGAATCCGCGGAACGCCCCTTTGGCCTCTTGCAAGGGCGCACCGGTGCGATCGTAGATCGATCGCTCGATTAGGGTGAGCGCCATGTACGAGGCTTCGCCAGTGTCAGGCAAGGGAAGCACCACAATGGGGTCGTGAAAATCCCTGTATTCCTTCGGTACCGTCAGAAGGCACTCGGGCAGCGATGTGAACCCCAGGCGTGTGAGGCGGCCTATGTCATGCATAATCTGATTTCGCGGTTGATGATCGAATATGAATAGTCACGCGTAACTATAACTCAAGAGAATCAAATAGCACTCGCTTGGTTCCGGTGCCGGCACAAAAAAGCCCTAGACGAATGATGTCGTCTAGGGCTGGGTGGAACATTAGTGGCTGACCCGAGAGTCGCCGGTTTGGCCTGTGATCAAGCGAACCGAATCACCAGGGGCGAAGGTTTCAGCTGGATCTTTTGCCTGGGTGACCGCCTGCAAGCTACCGTCACTGGTCATTTTAACGGTGATCTCGACCCCATCAGCATCGTGGGCTTTTTTGTCGACCGCAGCACCAATGGCGGCGCCAACTGCACCTGCGACGACCATCACGGCCAGTTGTCCCAGACCACCACCGCCATTGCTGCCGGCGATAGCGCCCAAGGCACCACCAGCCATGCCGCCGATTGGCGAGGGCTTCCCATTGATTTTGACATCACGAACAGAGTCGACGACACCGAGTTCAACCTTCATCTTCTGCATGGCAGTTGCTTGGGAGTAATCCCGGTTCGTCATGTTCGAGGCGCAACCAGACATTGCAGCAGTAGTGACGATCAGCAGAGATGCGATAATTTTATTCATAATTTTTATCCTTAAGTCAGTTGTTCGCTTTAATAGTGCGAATTAGAAAGAGCACAGGACGGCGACGGCCGAGACGGTGTGATCCAATCCTGAATGGGTCTTGGGTTAGCTTTACACTCACGGGATGTGCCACACGGGTTTGTAAACGGCGGCGAAAAAAACTGATTGGCAGTTATAGGTCCGTGTAAATCATCTCTTAAGCCCCATTCTCTTTTCCTTCACAAGGCCGTGTATTAATCGGTTGCCCGGACACACCCAGCCAAAAAAAAGCCCCGCTAATTTGCGGGGCTCTAGAGGGTTTCCGTTTTAGTTGTATGTGTTGTCGCTGGCTTTTTGTGAGATGTCATCCTGAATGTTTTTGACCTCAGGAAGAACGGTTGCATTCATGACATCATCTACGAACTCGGAGAGGTCGAGTGCTGAGAAGTCAATTTGCTGGAACTCCTCCACTGTAAATCCGCCACAACTAGGGCTTTCGGGTGTTCCCCAGCCCTTCCCTATCTGTGGCTTGCCCTGTTCGTTGATGATTTTTGCAAGCACAGAGTTGTAGCAGCAGTACGCCTCAGTGGTTTCGAGGCATGCACCAAAGACTTTTTTAGAGCAGTAGCTACCGACCAGGTGACACAGGTTTGCGCCACGATGCATCCCAAGTTGCTGCTCCTCTGGCTCGCAGGACTTGAGCTCCATTACTACTTGAATTGCGACAGCAATCGCAAAGCTGTACGGGTCGAAGTAAAAGCCGCCGCCAAGGCCATAAACAGGGCCACCAAGCATACCTGTGGCAGGGATGGTTCCACCGACGGCATAGCTCAAGCCGTAGACACTGAAGCTAAGTGTTGGCGCAGATGGCGCCGCCGCCCCCAAAGCAGAAGCACCTTGTTTTACCCACTCGACGTTGTTGTACGCAAAGTCATACATGTATTTCGAGCCATAGCTAGCTAGGCCTCCTCCGACAGTAGAGACTGCCTGGCCCATAATGGAGAAGTTGGTTTCAGCTCCGCTACTTTTACCGCAGCAGTTTTTAATACCACCGTACCCTTTTCGGCAGGATTCATCTTCACCGCCAAACAGTTCGCCGTCCGAACCATACACACCGGCTTCACGAGCTGCCTCTTTAGCTGCAACAGCTTTGGCGAAATCGCTATCAGATGGATAGCTGGTGTCCCAGCAGACACCCTCGTAGCAGGAGACTTTCGTGCTGCAATCCTCGGTGGTGGTCGTCTCACCCTTTTTGGTAATACAACTATAGGTGATCTGGGACATAACGCAGCCGATCGGATCGGTACTCTCGATGCACGTCTGGACGATTTTCTTACAGCCCTTGTCCTCGTATTGCTGGCAGTCGTTCTTTTTGTCAGGGTTGATGCAGGAATAGTCGTCCTTGTATTTCCAGCATGCCTTATAGACCGGCAACCCGTTGATGACCCGGGTTTCCGGTCCCTCAACGCACGTGTGCGACGCGATATAGCACAGCGGGTTTGTAGCGAGTGGGTCGCACTGGCTGGTGTCGAGCTCGTCGCGGATAATCGTATGGGTGTCGTCCAACTGTATGGTGTCGGACGGCTTTGGTGTGGCCGGATTGTCGCAACGATAAGTTCGCTGCTCGACCAGGCACGTGCCGTTCCAAGCGGTGGAAATGCAGGATGTTGAGGTTTGATAACAGCCAGCGACCTTCGAAATGGCGGCACAATAATCAACAGAGTCAGGCTTCACGCATTCGTATGTAGATCTATATCGCCAACAAGCCTTGTAGATTAAGTTGCCCGCAATATTTCGGGTTTCGGCGCCCTCTACGCATGTTTCCCCTGTTTTACGGCAGTCAGCCGCATGGGAGAAGGTTGCAAAAAAAACTAACACCATTAGCGGAATCAGTTTCTTCCAAACGTTTCTAATACTCATCCGTTATAACCCCTACTGAGCGCGAGCATTCAGCGCGCTACATTGATCAGTCCATGTTTCGGTGCAGGGGCCGTTGCACAGCATCCGAGCGTACATTGTGATGTAAGTTTCGCCTCCGCCACCTACAGCTGTGATCGTTTCAAGCTTGTTGACACCAGCCACCAGGTAAGGAATCAGATTGATGTTTGGTTTCGCCCCCCAGCTTTTACCAAGCTCCCGGTTGCGCTGTACTCCATCACCGATGTTAACTTTGCCGTTGCTGAAAAGGGACAGCTCAGTACCGCCATAAGGACCACTGAACAAATAAGTACCGTTGATTTTGATCAGGATGTAGTCGTCGTAGTACACGGATGCGAGCGTAAACTCGGTGAGCATTGTCGGGTCTTTGACTTCGAACTCAAGCGAACGCGGATAAATACCATCGCGCCAGTAGTTGTCACCGATGGAGCCGAACTGAAGCGCATAGGTACCGTTAGAGTTGGCCAGCTTCCAGGAAGTGTACATGTCGGATTGTGTGGTTCCTGGCACAATACCTCCGTTGTCGCATCCTACAATAGGCGGCTCGCAGGCCATGGTGAGGTAACGGTCACACGTGACGTTCTCGATAGCGTTGTGTGTCACATTGCACTGAAAATTTGCCTTTGTGTCGACATCAACGACTTGACCCATTGAGCAATATTTTGCTTCGCTCAAGTTGTACTCGTTGCATACCTCCGTCGAGTAGATGTCCGGGGTGGTTGTGGTTTTGGTACCGCAGTTTTCAGTGATATCGCCTGGCTTGGCATTGTTGATGATTTCACCGATCCCGCTGATGATCGGGTCGTTCTCGTCGACATCAACTTTGACTCGTTCGTAGGGATTCTTTGCCAAGAAGTTGACAGCATCGCATTCTTGGTTCGCGATCTGGTCGGGGCCGTCTGGCTCTGTCTTGCACGTGTTTATCCGTGCGGTACCGACGTTGAATAGTGATGTGCTGCCGAACTGTGAAGACTGCGATGGCGTGTCTGTGTAGAAAGGCATCGCCTTCGCATTGGATGAGCTCACGTTGGAGGAAAGTTTACTGAGGTTTGCCTTGCCGAGCTCTGTCCCCTCAGAGTGTGGATCAGCCACAACTGTGGTTGACAGCACGAGAGCCGCGGCCAAGGTCAGCAGGCCATTGATTCTGGATTTCATTTGGACTGGACCTTGTTGACCTTGGTCGCCGATTGCGGTTCTTGAGTGAACAAACTCGGGTCTGCCGGTGGCGCTCCGTCCTCACAGACGTTCATCCCCCAGCCAACTTCAAGTGGTCCGGACCCCCCATTGACTTTCGGTACCATCTGCTGGGTGAACTGAATGGCTACGCGAGCACAGCCTGGCTGCTTCAACTGCTCTACGACTTTGGCTTCCACCATGATCGGTTCACGGGAATGGGTTTGAGCCATCCAGACGTCAGCCTGGTCACCGGTTAGCTCAGCGGATGCATGTCCGGATTTCACAGCTTCGATCAGAATTTCTTTTGAGGTGTCGGCGTGCGCTGCGAATGGGGCGGCGGCGAGGACGATGAAGGAGGTGCACAGGGACAACAGCTTGGCTCTGAAATGCATTTCGGCTTCCCGGATACTGACAGTATTTTACACGTAAATGTAAGGCACTTTGGTATCGAAATCAATCTGGCAGATTGGAGGCCGGCTGAACGCCACTAGCCATCGGGAACGTATCCGCAAGTGATCTGGCGCCGGTTACGCTCAAAGAAGCCCTCAGTTCAGATGATCTGCGGGCTTCTGATTCATAAGCATACGTTTGGTCGGGTTACATGCGCTGATACGCGGGGTAGTTCAGTGGTGAGGGTTTATAGCGAACGTTGTTCATACGATGAGCACTGATCAACCCAAGTTTCCTCGCATTCTGGAGGGCACTGTTGGTGCGCTGTGATATAAACCATCCCATAGCCTGGGCCTTTACCATTGAGAACTTTAATATTTATAACGTTCGAGCCTTCTCGCAAATATGGAATCAAGTCGATATGCTCGCTTGTTTTGAGATTATTGCCAGTCTCTGCTTTGTAGTGGTCGGCGGGATTGTCACTCCACCGAGCATGAGGAGGGCTGTAATTGGTGTCTTGAACCAGCTTAGTGGCATTCGCGTTCCAGCCTCCAAATGCACGGCCGTGTACACCAATAAAGATGCCATTGACTGCAATGCCTACATAGTTGTCGGAATGTATGGCGTTGATGAAGAACTCATCGACACGGTCAAGCCCTGCGATGGAAAAGTTAAAGTCTGCTTCTGTCACTTCATTGATGGCCGTGACGTTATTGACGATCGTCAGGGCAGAGCCGACCAGAGTAAACTGATAGGCGCCATTACTGATCGTTGCGGAGTTTACGGCGATGCCTGATCCTGTGCAGCCTGCGATTGGGGGTTGGCAGGACAGCACAAGGTACTTGTCGCACGATACCGTTTCTAGTGCGTTCTGGGTGACATTGCATTGGAAGTTGGCCTTTGTGTCAACGTCCACAACCTGGCCCATTGAACAGATTTTTTGATCGCTGAGGTTGTACTCGTTGCACACTTCTGTTGAGTAAATGTCTGGCGTAGTAGTCGTCTTCGTGCCGCAGCTCTCAGTGATCTCATCGGGTTTTGCATTATTGATGATTTCGCCAATGCCACTGATTATCGGATCATTTTCGTCGACATCAACTTTAACGCGTTCATATGGGTTCTTTGCTAGGAAGTTTACTGCATCACACTCTTGATTCGCGATCGCATCAGGGCCGTCAGCTTCAGTTTTACAACTATTGATGCGGCTTGTACCAACAGTGAAAAGTGAGCTGCTGCCAAATTGAGAGGATTGCGATGGTGTGTCAGTGTAAAAAGGCATCGATTTAGCGTTAGCTGAAGTCACATTAGAGGAGAGTTTACCTAAAGTTGATTTTCCAAGTTCGGTACCTTCCGAGTGCGGGTCGGCTAAAGCACCAACGGCTACGGCCAATAACCCCGCCAGAGTTAGCACCCGTTGTTTTCCTTTTTTCATCCCATTCACCTTGCTATCGGATGCTGGATGGTGAGGACTTCCTTTCCAGCATGACTGCGACAATGCGGACCCAACAGGCCATCTCGTACCAATTCGCTACCCCTGCCCACGGCCCGGTTGAGATTGCTTGGCCTCTTCATGTACCGCACTTGATTCAATGTCAGATCGGCCTGAGCATTGTCGAAATTTAGAAACGCCGATCGCATGACACATGGTTGCGTACATCGTCTGCGCATGACACATAAGCATAATACTGTCAGTATTGAAAGCGCTTTTCATGGGATTTCATTAGCGCGAGGGATGATGGATGGTTATGGAGCGATACAGTGCTCTGGAGAATTTTTTGCTGGCAAGCCCTGGGGGTTACCTGGTGCCAATGCTTGTGATGGCATTTGTCGTGCGAATGCTGCCACCTCGATCCCTTGCAGCGTCTCTGCTCAGGGCGGTTGGTGTTTTCAGCCATGAACTCTTCCATTTCGCGGTGGGCTACCTCACAAGGGCTAGGCCCATTGGAATGACCCTGATACCTCGGCGAGAAGGAAATCAAATTATCCTTGGGTCCGTGGAGTTCGAGCGCCTGACATGGGCGAATGCTTGGGCTACCGCTCTTGCACCCTTGTTAGCTCTGCCAGTCCTCTATGCGCTCGCCTCATGGCGCACCACGAATCAGGTAGGGGGACTGGCTTTTGAGGACCTGGCCTGGTGGATTCTCGCAGGTCCCATTGTCTTGCACTGCTGGCCATCGAGGGCAGACTGGCGGATAGCCCTCATCTCGTGGCCGATAGTGGGGCTAGGTCTGCTATCTACAGCTCTGTACGTATGGACTCACGACTTGTCGTTTCTGTTGGCCTGGAGCAGCGTGGCGTCGTAGTCAGGACGCTTCATGTGTTTGTGTGTCAATAGCCAGTTGGTTGCGAAGCTGGTTGCGTCATTCTGTTCTTTGGCGGTCAGTCCGAAGGACGACATTCCCGCTGAGTTCATGCCCGGTTTTCCCTTGTTCAGACCGACGTAGATCATCCACCAGGATGCGGCCATCTTCACGTTTTGATTCATCCCCTGGCCATTTTTGTACATCGCAGAGAGGATGGCGGGTGCATTCGGTTCGCTTGCTTGCGCTGCCTTCGTCAGCCAGTTGTATGCCTCTTGGTACCCCCCGCGTTCGTAGAGCATCCGCCCAAGTAGGTAGTAGGCTGTCACGTTGCCACGGTTGGCGCCCTCATTTGCCCATGTCCAGGCTTTGTCATGGTCGCCTTTGTTGAGGTAGTAGAGCGACAGGCGGACAGCTGCAAGATCGACAGACGCGTCCTTTACTGACGACTCAAACATCTCCATCGCCTTGGTCTCGTCCTTCGGTACACCGCGGCCAAGCAAAGTAAGTACTGCCAGGTTGTACCGAGCAAGGGGGTAGTCAGAGCTGGCGGCAGAGAAATATGCTGCAGCGGCGGCGCTGTCTTTTTTGACCCCTTCACCGTGATCCAGCAGATAGCCCACTACGTTCTGTGCTCGGCTATTCCCGCCTTGGGCGAGCTCGAAGAGCTTCGGCAGTGCAGCTTTGTCCCCAGCTTTGTAGGCTGCCCAAGTCCGAAGTACTTCGCCACCCTCCCGGGCGGTTGAAAGGAGGCCCTTCATAGCAGTGGAGATGTCTGGGAGGTCGGCGCCCCCTGCTGCTGCTTCGTTGCTGAAGTATGCAGCTGCTGACGTGTCTTGGGCGCTGCTTGCAGCACAGGTGAGGCTCACGAACGCTAGAGGGAGCGCCAACAGGATCGGCAGTCGATTCAGTGAATGCATTAGCGGATACACCTTGTTTATTGGTACGCGTAATGTATTCTCTAGCGCATGAAAAAACTATCCCTCCCTTTTCTCCTGATAGGTGCATTGGCCTGGCTTCCTACGACCTCCCACGCGGACTGCTTCGCCGAGGCGGCTGCGCGATATAGGGTCAGCGAGAAGCTACTCCGCGCCATTCAGGTCACCGAGAACCGACCGGGCAAAGCAGACGTAGTGAGCCAAAAAAATAGCGATGGGACCTGGGATATCGGATTGATGCAGATCAATTCCTCTTGGCTTCCAAAGCTATCGAAATACGGTATTGGTGAGAAGGAGCTGTTAGATCGCTGTGTTAGCGCGAATGTCGGCGCCTGGATCCTAGCAAGTAACATCGCTTCACACGGCCATGTTTGGAAAGCGGTTGGCGCATACAACAGCCCTAATGAGAAAAGTCAGCGGATTTACATTCAGAAAGTCATGAATAACTACGGTGGTTTGTAAATGAAACAGCTATTCAGCAGTTTTTTTGCTGTTCTTCTATTTGGCTGGATTTTGTACACGGTATCCCCGGAGGAACCGTGTGAACGCGTCGAGCGTGGCGCTTTACCGGTCCGAGTTGTTTTTGATGCAGTTCGTTGGGCAGGTACGAACTACCTTAGTACAGATTCGCGTATTGACTTGTTGATTTGGAGCATTGCGGCTGATAAATCCGTGCAAAGTTTCATTTCGCGCTTGTTCTATGGCCCAGAACTCAACTGCACTACCGGCCAGGCTAAATAGGAGCTGACTGTGGCAAAGGAACCAGATCTTTTTATTTACAACTCCCCGGCAGATAAACCGGCGGCAACCTATTTGAACGACTTGTTCAGGATGGCCGCCGAGAATAAAGTCCCGGACATTCACTTCCAGTGGGTTCAAGGTCACGTGCATATTCAGCTACGGCAAGACGGTCAGCTGAGGCATTTTGAAACCGTAGAGCCTGCTATGGGAAAAATGATCGATACGAAAATTCGATCGCGGGCCACCATGGACCTCTCGCAGCATCAAATCCCCCTCGATGGTCGTATCGGATTGCGATACCCGGGACTGGAGTTGGAGGTCCGTGTGAGCTTGGTTCCAAGTCACAATGGGCAAAAAATCGTATGCCGGTTGCTCGACCAAGAAAACGCGTCGATGAGCCTTGACCGAATTCGAATGCCGCCTCTGGTCGAGCACGCATTCCGCGAGATGATCAACGAACCTCAAGGGCTGATCCTTGTCACCGGCCCAACCGGCTCAGGTAAAACCACGACACTGTACGCAGCACTCAATGCCATCAACGACGGTACGCTCAACATCTGTACTATCGAGCATCCGGTTGAGTATGTAGTTAAGGGCTTTGTCCAAATCAACGTAACGCCCCAGCTCAGTTTCGCATTGGGTCTACGGGCCCTGTTGCGTCAGGATCCGGACGTTATTCTGATTGGTGAGATTCGTGACCAGGAAACCGCACAGATTGCCATTCAGGCTGCAAACACCGGCCACTTGGTCTTTGCCACATTGCACTCCAATAGTGCAGCACAAGCTGTACCTCGCATCGTTGATCTTGGGGTCGATGCCCAAACACTTGCGTCTGTACTCATTGGTGTGATTGCTCAGCGACTTGTGCAGACTCTTCGGACTGATATAGAACACGAATGGCTACCTATTAATGACGTAGAGCGCATGTGGTTGAAAAAGAATGGGCTGCCGCCTGTCACAGGCAATATTCCATTTGCGCCTTCGAAAGATTCGTTTTCAGGTAAATGCCCCATCATTGAGCTTATTAGATCAGACAGATCAGTGCGTGCAGCCATTATCGGTGGCGGTGGAGAGATGGCTGTGTTGAACGCTGCTGCACGGCAGAGCCAATTCGACACATTAGGCCAATCCGCTGTGCGGATGGTAACTGATGGCTTGACAACCTTGGGACGGGTACGGACCTTAATTAAAGATGATTCTGTGAAGCCAGCGGTTAGGCGCATCGGTGATGTTCTAATCGCTCAGGGCCTCATTACCTTTACGCAGGCAAATCAGGCAGCTGAACTTCAGCTGCGGTGTACGATTGAAGGCAAGGTCAAAAAGTTCGGGCAAGCCCTCATTGATCTGGCGCTTGTGTCACAAGATGACGTGGTGAACGCTCTTGGTTACACCGAGGGGGCGGTGGAATTTTTGAATGAGTTGGCCGCGACCCGGAAAATCAACTTCAGGGCACTGAAGGATACTGTCGAGCTGTGGCGCACTGAGCGAAATCAAGAGTCAATCTTCGACATGCTCATCGAGCAGAACCTCATCAGCAAGGAAAGTTTATATGAAGAAGTTTATTGCGCGGATGGCTATGGCAGCCCTGCTGGCAACTCCAGTCCTCTCCTTAGCACAGGAGTCGCTGCCGTCGCTGCCGTATAGAGAGGTTGCGGCCCAGGCTGAAGACAGTCACAAGGTCATCGTGTTCTTTTCCTTTGCGTGTCCAGTCTGTGCTTCATACGATCAGACCTTGGCTCGGTGGGCCAAAACGATGCCGCCTGGCTGGTCCGCTGAGTTCCTTCCCGTAGCGGTCCCCGACAAAGCCAATTACATTGCTGCTCGTGCATTTTTTGCTGTCCAGGATGCAGATCCAGCCCGACTCGACGCATTCATGTCGGCGGCCTATACGTTGATCCAGCAGAATGGCATGCCGATGGAGAGCCCTGATACATGGACGAAAGCTGTAGCGATCTCGAACGTTCAGGGGTTCAACGAAGCCTGGCACAACGTCACTCAGCAGCGGCTGGAGAAGGCTTTTGCCAAGCTCCTCACATATGGAGTTGATGCCACACCTTCCATGGTCATCAATGGGAAGTACGTGATCACACCTGACGATGTTTCCGGCGATAGTGCGCTCTACATGAACCTGGCCAACGGCATGATTTCCAAGGTGATGCTGGAGCAATAACCCAGCCCACGGTTGGTTCTGCCAGGAAAGATTGTCAAAACAGGAAACCCCCGTACCCACGGGGGTTTTGCATTTTGGCGGCCAGCCCGGTGCCAGGGATCCTATCTACAAAGAAGAGCTGTACAGTCCGAAGGCGGGCAGCGTTACAAAAAAGAAAGCCCGGCATAGTCGGGCTTTCTTTTTCAGCTGTAGTTAGCTTTTGCCCCCTCTCGTCGTCGGCGGCTTGGCGTCGTCATCACCCTTGTCTTCCGGGGTAACAACGGTGTTTTCCAGGGTCATCACTCGCGTAACGGGTGCCGGCTTCCCTCCTCCACTGAACGGCGACTCGTAAGCATCCGCAGCTCCCATCATGCCTTCACCGTATGGGCTACCTGACCCATTATCTGAGCCGGACAGTTGTGGCTCACCTGCTGAGAGCCCAGCGCTAGCCTGCGATTGGGCACCAGCAGTCATCAAACCAGCACCCGATGCCGTCATCATTTCGCCCGCTTGTAGTTCAGTGTGGGACTCGGCCATGGCTGGTTGCGAACCCATATGGAGTTGACCGGTGTGAGCGGCGGTGGACGCGTGACCAATGGGCTCCATCAGGTTCTGACTAGTCCCCGCGGTCATGAGCCCCTCACCTGGGGCCGCTCTAAGCTCCCCTGCGTGACCTGTGATCGGTGCAGCCTCGACGCCGGTCAGCGCTGCGGCCGCGACGGGCTGGCTGGCTTGTACAGGTGCAGCGTCCTGACGGATTGGTGCCTGTGCCTCGGCGCTGGTCAGCGCTGCGGCCGCCACGGGCTGGCTGGCTTGAACAGGTGCAGCGTCTTGGCGGATCGGTGCGTTGCCCTCCCCCCCGGCGAGCGCTGCCGCTGCTACAGGCTGACTGCTCTGTGCATGGGGCGCCTCCTGTCGTATTGGAGCTGGTGCTGGGGCAGGCGCTTCAGCGTTTGCATTAATTGGTGTGACCAGTGGCTGGCCATGGGCTGCAGCTTGCGTATTTTCGCCCGGGGCAGCCATCAAGTTGCCTGCGTGTCCGCCCAGGGGAGCAAGAGCGTCGGCGCGCGCCGGCATTGGGGTCACAAGCGGCTGACCACTCTGTGCTTGAGGGCCAGGTGTGGCGCCATCACTCTGGAGCATTGAGCGCACACTTGAGCCGGGCTCAAAGCGCTCAGGCTTGCCGTTGGCGGCCACATCAGCATTGTAGTTGTCTGCCATGTGATCGGAAGCGATCATCATCCCTGGAACAACCGAAACGTTGCCAGCAAGCTTGGTGGCGGCTGCGGCCTCGCGGCCAGCAGTCTTCGCAGTAGCTGCAGCGGCTTTCGCAGTTTCAGCAGCTTCTGCCACATGTTCGGCGTTCACGACCCGCGAAGCCTGGCCTTGGCCACGAAGCAGCGCAGGTACCTCGTGCCCAGCTGCATTGACCACGCGTGCAGCCTGAGCAACTTCGGTACCGGCTTCAGCTGCTTTCAAGGCAGTTTCAGCGCTGCGTGCTGCCAGAACCGCTCTTGTCGCTTGAGTCCCTTTGATAGCTGCTCCACCCCATCCTGCGCCTGGCACAAACATAGTCGCTGCCGTAACGGCCATCGCAGTTTTAGGGTTTTCTTGCTCCCATTGCTGCTCGGCCTGGCCTACGCCGACCATGGTGTTCGTGATTGGCTTGACCGACATTGTGTCGCGGATCTGCTCAGGGGAAAGGGTAGTGTCCGCATTTTCGAGTGCTGTTTTACCCGCCCGCATCTGCTCTTGAGCTTTGGCATGGCTGCTTGGCATTTGCGACGATACATAGGTCTCGCGGTCCTCGTAGGAACGGTATGGATCCATTCCAGATGCGACTTCCCTGAGCTCTTGTGGTTGTGGAGCACCAGTAGGGCCGACCTGATTCGGATTGACCCCGGGAACATTGGTCGACGGGTTGCCGATGTTAGCGCGAGAAACCTGACCGGCTGGGTTGTCACTGACCTGGGCTGCTCGCCCACCTACGCCTTGGAATTTGGCCGCATCACCTTCGCTCGGCCCACCCACAACGTTTCCAGTCATAGCCGAAATGACATTCGCGAACTCTGTGTCCGCCCCAATGGACTTGAGGGCCCACAGCTGGGCTGACTCACGAGCGCCAACCATGCCAGTGGATTGCTGGGCATAGCGGGTTTCAAGCTCGGGGAATTTCTTGTTGAATTCACTGCGCTGCGAATCGCTGAGCCCGGCGATTGCCTGATTGAGCGCCTGCATCCCCTGCTGCGATCGGGTGAGATTCCCGCCGGTGGTCTCCTCACTGATCTTCGCGTTTGCGGAAACGCCGGCCTCCGCTGATGTAGCTTGCTGGAAGCGATTGAACGACGATTGGGTGTCGGCGGTGGTTGCACTCAGACGTCGACCCAAGGCGTTTTCAGTTGCGGCTTCTCTGCCAGTGCTATGAGAGAACGTATCAGCAACTGAGGCCTTCCACCCGGACATGTCACTTTCATTTTTGGAGATCTCTGAACCAAACTGGGATGCAATGGTTGAGGCCTGAGACTTGGTCATATCTTTCCCAGTGGCGTTCTGAATGCCAGCAGAAACACCGCCGAAGATACCGCTGAAACCCACCTTCGCGTCGAACGCCTCTTTGAAGGAATTCATCTCCTTCCCAGTGAACCCCAAGGCCTGACCAATGCTATCCCCCAGCTTCATCGCCTGCTGGGAAATATTGCTGTGCTGGCGATCGAGCGATTGCATGCGCTGATCTGTCCAGCTGTCACCGGATTTGTAGGAGGACATTTGGCGCAGTGAGGCCTCGACAGCTGAGGAGCTCTCGCTGCGCTTAGAATGGTCGGAACCGAAGGCACTCTGGGTGGAAGTGCTTAGCGTGTTTTTTAGATCCGCCGTGTTCCAGTTGGCGCCATTGAGTGACAGACCGTTATTTACACTGCCGGAATGTTCTGACTGGTACTGGTTACGGCTTGCCACATCGACATGTGCCCCATTTTTTACAAGATCAGGAGACTGAAGTTTCTCGTCATTGTGGTCGCGCCCCGACCAGCGGCTGGCAAGGCTTACCATGCCGTAAGCAGTCAAGCCAAGCATTGCTGCAGAAATGAGTGGTGTGGCGGCCAGCATATCCGATGCGATACCCAGCCTAGTTGCAAGAACATCGTAATAGACCGCCTTCATGTTGCTCGGTACTAGGCCAGCTTCTGTGAACTCAGTCAGTTTCTCTGCGACATCGTTTTGGATGTACATCTGAATCACAGCGGAAAATGGCAGCCAGGAAGTAGTCCATATCCCGAACCCCAGAAACTTTACATACATCATCAGCGATCCAGCCCCTTTAAACAGGCTGTAAATGATGACGATGGGCGCGAAGCCGAAGAAGAGAATCTGAAGGAAGACCATTGTCGGTGTCATGATCTTTGCAAAGAAACTGCCAGACGCCGCAGCATCGGAGCGGAACTGCTCGTCTTGCTGAGTCAACGATGTCATACAAAGATTGAAGCTGTTTTGATCGGAAACGCTATCTAGACAGTTGTATGTCCCTACTACAGAGTTGTAGAACAGCGCGTTCACCATGAAATCATCAGCGCTTTGAGCGGCAGACCACAGCGAAGGCACCAGGTTGGTAATTGCAGCACTAACATCGTCAGGCGTGTAAGCACTGCCCGAAGGGCTCTTAACCTTCATGCCGGCATTGATCATTTGTTTCGCGGCTGCGGAGGATGGGAACGCATCAACCTTGAGTGCTATCTTGGTCTGTGCTTCCTGGCAAGAAAGAGCGGAGCCTCCAATATTGACGTTATCCCAATAGGTGGTAAGGCCCGTGCCGCGGGAATGGCCTAATACATAAGAAACAATATTTGTGGATTTTTGGAAATCCGCAATGCTGAATGTCGTTGAGCCAGGAACACAGTCGATAATGTATTGTTTCAAGCTGGCCACAAGGTACGGGTCAACATTCTCCACACCCTTGCGCAGTGTAAGAAGCAGTTTCAACGGAGTGACAAAGCCATTCTGAGTGACGGCCATGTAACTCCCTGAGGTGCTTTGGTAGGCTGTGTTGATTTTTTCAAACAGTCCGTACATTGTCGTTGTGAACAAGCTGGCTGGTGCCGCGATTACAAGGGGGACGTTATCAACCTTGTTGACCGTCCCTGTGTAGATATCCTCGATCTTCACATCGGCCTTAATGGTGCAACACGCAACCATCATGGCGAAGCCAAACAGGCCACCCACAGGTCCGTTTGCAGGGATGAACTGTTCCGAAGCGCCTTTCTGAATTACAAACATAATTCCTGAGATCAGCGCAATGAACCCACCAACGAGGTACACGCCAGTCATGAAACCCTTGGCGTTGAATATCATCGCTACGCTGTTGAGCGTATTGTAAAAAGTCGAAACATCACCTAGTACAAATACAGTGAAGTCCATAATATATCCCTAGAGGCCCGGCTTAACAAAGATCGCTGGGTTGCTGGTTAAAATCATCTTAATCCACTGCTCGGTAGCAACAACCCTTGGTTGGAAGTTTGCGTCCTCCGCCCTGATGGCTGCGAGCTCCTGAACGAGCTTGTTAATGTTCTGGTCAACAAAGTCAGGTTTGATGCCTTTAACTCCGTTGAATGTCTGGTTCGCTGCATACAGAGCAGCCTCACCATATTTCAGGGCCAGTTCATTTGCGATGATTGGCGCCATTTGTTCCGCAACACCCTGAATTGCCCCAGGGAATTGCTGTACCTTTCTAATCAAGGCAAGCGCAGGTGTTTTGACAGAGTTGATGAACTGTTTTTGTGCTGCAGTGAAGTCGCAAGAGTTACTGGTGCAGTTTGTAAGCTTGCCTACAATCGAAGTGCTAGCTGTACCACTTGTCGCGCCTTGTGCGTAGCCGAACAGCATTTTGTTGGTGTAGCCCAAGGTGCCATCAAAGCTCAATGTCTTATTGGGGTTGATGCTAGTGCACTTGTTGCGGTCGTACCCGTTGTCGCAATGCAGGAGTTTAAGCGGCGTACTGTTGGAACTTGAGCCGTTTTTGAAATTCATCAGTGTCAAGGTTGGGCTATAAATTTGACCAACCTTAGGCTTTTCAGAACCGTCAGAGTTTTTCGAGGAGCTGTCCGGCGCAGTCATAACTACTGCGCCAATCATGCTCATCACAACTTCGTTAGCGAGATTGCTGTCAGCTTCGCCAGTGTCGGGGTTACCCAGGTATTGGCCTGATGAGGTGTCGGTAAGGGCTTTCCAAACAGGGTTGCCGCACTCCTCGCAGCTTCCGTCATTGGTGCCTTTGTCAGAACTGCTGTTCGGAGAGCTGAATAGATCTGTCAAACCAGCGAACAGATCAGAGAAGGAGCCAGTTGCTGCCGAGGCCGCCGTCGATGCCTGGTCAACCATCTCTTTTCGAGCTGATGGATCTGTGAACGACTTGACGATGGAGTTCGCCACAGCGCATGTGTTCTTCATCATCTGGTTCAGGGCTTGCAGCTTATTCTGGAAGTCCTGCATCAGCTTGCCCAGAGCCGGGTTGATAGCGTCAATGGCGGCTTTGAACGCAACCCCAACAGCGTTCGCTGCGATTTGGCGGAACAATGCAACCAGGGCGTCTGCGTTGATGAACGAGAATGACCCCGCGAACATATCAATCCCGCCGCAACCGGCCGAGAATCGAGGCGGGTCGAAAGCAACCAGGTTAATGTTACGAACCGGGCTTCGAAGGGCTGCGCCACCGCCTACCATGCCGCCGCGGCTTTGGCTTGTGAAGGCGCCCGCGCTGGTGCTGTTCGACATGAACATGCCGTCAAGCGCATCAGCAAGTCCAGCTGATGCAGGTGCTGAAACCATGGTAAGTGTTGCCACCAGTAATAACGATACCAGCTGTTTCAATATATTCCGCATTATTGTTGCCCCCCTTCGTAGCGGCCTTCCAGTTTGTCCTTCAGGTATTTAACCCACTGCTTTGGATCATCACTCGCACCCTTTTGAGTGTCTTCGTTGGTCAAGACGCCTCGATCATATGTATTGATTTTCTGTGCAATGTCTTTCGGCAATAGATTGTTGCTGTCAGCTGCAATGATGATCCGCTCTGCGAGCTGGTCTTGGGCCATCATCCCTTGCGATACGATGTAGTAGTTGTTCGGAGGAACAACGAGAACTGTAGTTGGCGTGATGCGCAGGTTCAGAATGCTCGCTTGCCCGGTGTTTTTCTCAAATTCCGTTACATTCGGTAGAGGTTTGCCATCCATGGAAATGAATTTCGTGACAAATCCATACTCCTTGGCCAGTTTCTGAACGGTGTTCACTTGAGGTCGGCAGAATTCACACTTCGAATCGAAGAAAACCCACAAGCCGCCCACGGTCGCGACATGTTTTAGTGCCTCAGTTACACCGGCCTGAGCATTCCTCAGGAAGAATGGTTTCGTGTAAGTTGCGATAGGGACTCGGTTGTTCTCGTCCAGGAATGGATCGGCGGCCACAACACGGGTTGTCATCTCTGCATAGCGCTGGGACTTGTCCATGGCCACGCGCTGCGCGTAGAGATACGCCTCAACGTTTTCCTTGCTAGGGTCGTCGATCGCGGCGTCCAACAGCTTCGGCATGTTTTCGCGCAGCCACGAAACAGAAAACGGGTGAACTGTCGGTTCTTTGGAGTCAGGTTTTTCGCTGGGAGCTTTGGGCTCTTGACGGATTAATGGCGGAGGCGGTGCAGTCTCTTTTGGATCTTTGTAGAAAAACCACCCCTCAGCTTTGCGCTCGATGAACCTCGGAGATCCGCTGTCGACATCCGCATAGACAACACTGGGCAAGGCGGCGATAGACAATAGCGCCGATACTAGAATGTTTTTTAGTAATCCTTCACGCGTACGCATACGCTTGAGTCGTTCGAATGGAGCTTTCATCAGATGATGGGCCCTACCTTGCCAATGATCAGCTTCGAATCTAGGAAGCCCCAGTAGCGGCCGTCATAGCTCCTTGGCTCAGTCCCAATGACCAGAATCTTGCCGGCCGGTACTGTCATGACACGGTCGAAATCGCCGGACTTCTTGCCCAGCTTTTCGATAAGGTCCAGCTCACCGATCAGTCGATCGCCGATGTAGGCGACGTTGTTCTTCACGACCAGCTTGTCACCCGGGAGGCCTGCGACCATCTTTCCAACGGTCTTCCCTTCGAAGTGCTCGCCCATGAGGCCGCCTTTCGGCACGAATGCGACGAAATCACCCCGTTTGAGGTCAGCAGGCTGGCCATAAGTGATCATGTACAGGCGCCAGGGCAGGCAACGGACTGACGCAAGATCAACACCGATCCGGTAGTCCTGGCGAAACGTCGTAACGGCCGCAATTGCAACGATGAACGCAGCGGCGATACCTATGAGCGAGTTTCGAAGAAATCGAAGCCGTGCTTTGTCTGTCCGAAGGGTTTTGAGCGGGGACACCAGTCGAGACGCCAGTGCTTTAGAGTTCATGCGATCACTCCAGCTCAAGGCCAAGGTGCTGTGCAACCTGGCCGGTAACGTTCAGCCCCGCGGGTGCGTTTAGGGCTACCGATGAGTTGATCACCAGCACCCCTGAATCTGTGTACCCCTTCAGTACATTTTGAAGTTCTGTCACGAATGCAAGGCCGTCGGCTTGCGCTTGCTCAGGGCTTAAGCCGGCCTTATCGAGAGTACGCTTCATCTGCGCATTGGCGAGCTTGGTGCCATCAACCAGCACTACCTGTGCTCCCGAACTGAGGTTCTGCCCGGCGAAGTGATAAGCCATGAAGCTGGTGAAGCCGGATACAGCGAGAGCCACGAAGGCGCATGTCAGAAAGGAAACCCCTGCAGGTGCTTGCTGGGCTTTGCCACCCTGTGCTGGCTTAGTCCTTACCTGGTCATCATCAGGGCGGATTTGCTCCCCTGGCTGTTGTTGTTGGCTATTCGCTGTATCAGTCATCGTGGCGTTCCCTAGTAGCGGTGGAAAGAGGTAGCGCTCAATGCGCAGTTATTTTTGCAAGCATAACACGTAGCACTACGACAACAGTATCAGTTTGCCGCAATAAAAAGCCCGGCGCATGGCCGGGCTTTTTATTGCAGTGGTGGTGATGGTGCAGGTGCTGACTGCTTGCTGGCCTGATTACGCCGCAGAGCTCTGGCGGGCCATGTAATTGTTCACTGCCTCTACCGCATCGACCCCACGGTCAAGATCATCAAGAATCTCGTTGCGGGCTGCCCCTTTCGAGGAGAACGTCACGTTGTGGAACTCATCCACAACAAGGCGCACGATGCCCCAATCGGTTTCGCTACGCTTGACCATAATCTCGCTGTACTTGCCGGGCATGGTGTGTACCGTCTTCAGCATGTGAGCCCCGTAAGGTTCGATCTTGAACTGCTTGCTGTCGATGGCCGAGTCGATCGATTCGGACTTCTGCTGCAGGATGAACTGCCAGGCCGAGTTTGCGGCGATTGCCTCGGTGTTTTTCGACGCATAGACGTCGCCAATAGCCTGCGTTACTACCAGCACCGCACCATCTTCTTTCCGCGCTTTGCGGTAAGCAGCAACCATGGCCTTGGCCATCATTGGATCGTCGAGCATCTCCCAGGCCTCATCGACGATGAGGATTTTCTTCCGGCCTCGCTCACCCAGCTGCGCCTTGTACATGTCGTGGTTGATGCGCGAGATCAACTGCAGGAGGACCACCTGCTGAAGAGCTGGGCGCCCCTTCAGATCGCTCAGCTCCATGCAGATGAACGCGTTGCTCATGTCCAGGTTGTTCTCACCATCGAACCATTTGGTGTACTGACCACCGGCAAACGGGAACAGCTGGCGGCCCAAGCGCCGGCACTCTTCGTCATCCGATTGATTGATGAACCAGTCTGCAACAGCGGTGATATTTGCGGCGTTGCCGAACTTCTCCCAGGTACTGGTAATGGCCTGCTCGACACGGGACAGCTGGTAATCGTTAAGCGTGTCCTCCGGTGCGGCCATTTTGGCGATGGTGGCTTTGAGGATGTCCATTTCCTCGTGCAAGTCTTCAACATGCGTGAACGGGTTCAGGCATACATCCGACTCAGGCTTGAACTCGATGAATTCGCCACCAACCATCTTGCACAGCTTCAGGTAACTCCGGCCGGCGTCGATCACCCACAATTTTGCGCCTGCAGCGAGGTAGTCGGCGGCGATTTTCTGTGTGAAGAACGACTTGCCAGCGCCGGCCTCAGCAAAAATGATCCCGCTGTAGTTGGTACTCGACTCGTACAGATCAACCAAAGCAGGCTGGCCACGGCGCGTGAGCAGCAGCATTGCCCCACCCATGCCGCTACCTGTCCATTCGCCGAGTATCGGTAGGAACTGACAGGCATGTCGCACTGCCATCGTATGGAAGCGATAGAGGTTCTTGACGCCTTCATTGGACGTATTGAGTGGCAGCAGGTTGTTCCAGAGAGCTTCAAGGATGCGCCTGTCTTCCCGGAGCTCGAAAGCCAGAGAGGTGTAGTAAGCCTGCAGGCCCGCGGACAACTTGTTCAGGCGCTGCTTGTCACGCGAGAACAGGAAAATCGTAAAGTTCACCTCAACGATGATCGCACCCTTGCCGTCGATCTCATGAACCAGGGTGTCGATGCCCTTTTTCTTGTAGCTGAGGATGGGTATCAGGTGAGCTGTGGGCCCAAAGACCTGGTGGTTGATGATCGAGGACGTTTGCTTGACTTCGTCCTTCTTCACGACCTGGTCAGGGTAGTGGATGGTCAGCACCATGTAGTACGGGTCGGTGATCTGGTTCGAAAGCCCGTTCGGGTCGCCGATCATGTGGTTCATGATTGCGAGGCTGGTTTTCTGAGGGAAGTGTTTGACACTCAGCGCTTTCGCATAGTGGGCGCCGTCATTGAAATTGATGGTCGACGGGTCATCGTAGTTGATGGAGTCGCCAGGGTAGTAGACCTGGTCCTTGATCAGTTGATCTTCATCGTAGTGCGACCGAGGAGCATCCCACAGCTTCGTGAGGATTCGCATGAGCACCAGATAGCCAACTGCATCGAGCTGGAACAGATTCAGCGACGCTGCTTTGAGCGCTTCCGTGACCCGGTCGGCCGATTCTTTCGTCGCCGCGATGTCTGCGTCATCGGGGCTATCGGTGCGGCAAGGGAACTTCACGGTCACGATGACGCGCTGACGATTCAGCATCACACCACTCCGCTGAACCAGCGGATTATCAACGCCACCGTTAATCAGGTTGGCGTGCTGGCGTGAGAGAGCCTTGAGAATCGGGTTCAGCGCTGGCTTGCTGTTCAAATAGGCATCGATGTATTCGCCGACATCGGGGCTTTCAAGCATTGCGATCTGAATGTAGGTGCCTGCCGCGAAGTTCATGCTCAGGGCAGACTGAAGCTTGTCGACGGTCGAGGAGCTGGCGCCTGTCAGGGCGTCAGATACAAAACATGCCCCGAGGTAATGTTCATTCCCGTCGGAGCAAAAGAATACTTTTGAGTCGGGGTCGATAGCCCTGACATTGAGTTTTTTTTGAGGGGTGGATGTTCTATCCCCTTTGAGCGTCGCTTTCGAAGCTGCCATTTCACTGTTCGCCATATGTGGTGGTTGAGTAGGCTTGGAAGGCCTGGAGGGCAACCCGCAGGCAGAGCCAGTTGAAAAGGCGCACTAGCGACCTAGTGCGCCTTGAGGGGCGTTACAGCGTTGCGGTGAAGATGTTGGTCAGTACGCCTGGGCCAACGCTTGCAGAGAGCGCTACGGCTACGCCGGTCACAACGGCCATGACCGATTGCTTGACCACGCCGATTGCCAGGCCGGTACCGAGGGCACCCAGGGCAAAGACCTTACCGAGGGAGCCGGTCATCCAACCGTCGAGGCTGATGACGATCTCGTTGAAGGTGGAGTCGGCGCCGGCGGTCACGTCGACGGCGACAGCCAGACCGACCACAGCCATGCTCACCAGGGCACGTTTGTCGATTTTCTTGAATGGAGCAGCGGCTACTGCGGTGGTTTCGATTTGTGCGATTTGTGCGGTCATTGTGTAGCTCCCAGTGTTATCAGTTCAGATTGATGTCAGTTGTGGATGGGATTGCGGACGACGTAACTTGCGGTCCGTAATTGGTTGGTTCTGCAGCAACGTTTTCCGATTTAGGGGCGGCAACATTGACTGGCGGTACAGCGGTTAACTCAAGGTGAGGAACAACCATGCCTTGGCCTGAGTATTCGGATTTTCCGAACGACCAAGTGCGTGGCTGAATCTCGGTAAAGAGGTAGGACGGAAAGTGCAAATCGTCCTTGCTGTCGATCCACGGAGCGATCCAGATGCGCATGACTTGGGCTGGAACTCGAACCGGTCGAGCAAGATCCGCAACAGCTGGCCCTGGCACACCATTGGATACCTTGAGGTTATGCTCAGAGCCGGCAGTCTTTCCCATGTCGTCACCGTACTTTACGTTCGGTGCCTTCTGACCAATTGGCATATCGCTGTCGGTCAGCGCTGGGCTCTGTTCTGTGGACTTGTAAACAGCCATTGGCGACTTACAAATGATGCCTTGCGGCATGCCTGGGCATGAGAACTCGTCATCGCCGGCGGTATTCAACCAGGACGAACAACCACTCAGAAGAGCAATAGGCAACAGCGCTGCGACTAATGCAGTACGTTTCATATGATTACCTTTCATCATTTCAGTTCGATCCCTTTCACCAGCATGATCGTAACTTTGCGGCCGGCGTCGATCTCAACTACCGGAGTCATTTCGCGAGCCATCTCCATGTAGAATTTGGCAATTTCATTCGCGGAAGTAGAGAACCCTTTAGCAACACCAGTTTGCAGAATGGTCGATGTGTCAGCGCTTTGGGTTTGAGTGGTGCTGCTGTCACCCAGGCTCAACTGCGGGATTGTTTGTGGTGTCATGCCCTGTGCGAGGCCCGAGAGACCGCCGGCAACCAAAGTTTTGGCAATCATCTGGCCCTGCTTGGACACGAGTCGACCACGCATACCGACCCGCCCGTCCTCGCCAACGATGTAACCTTCCATCTTCCCTTCGATGATCTTTCCGTCTTTGCGTACGCAAGAGAAAGATTCTGTCCGGAGCATAGCGCGCTCACTGGAAAGAACACCGTAGCCAGAAGCGAGCGCAAAACATTCTTTAACATCGACGCTGTACTTGTTTGGCAGTACGGCGTCAGACTTGATTCGCATGGTCGTCGGCACAGGGTTTTTCTGCGTTGTGGAGCTGGTTGGCGCGTCCATACCGTTCAGCAGCACACCTTCGAAGAACGAACCGGCTGGCATCGCCGGGGTCGGCTTCTCTGCCTGCTTCGGGGCCTCATTCCGGGCCGTTTGGGTACCGCCAGTGACCCGCAGGGTTGCTACCTTCGGTTTCGGCTCTTGCAGGGCTTCACCAGTGCCAGCTGCGCTTTCATAGCCTGGCAACGCAGCATTCAGAGCTGGAGCGGTACCGCCCTTGCTAAGCTCCAGTTTGTCCATCCGATCACCCAAGCGCTTCAGCTCGCGAAGCGTGTCCTGGGTAACAGGGTCAGGCCGTTGCCCCCGCAGTCGTTCTTCTTCAAGGGCGCGTAGGCGATCATCTTTGCGATCTTGCTCCATCTGCTTGAGCGATTGGCCGATCTCTTTAAAACGTTTGTCCTGTAAAGCCAATTTAGCCATGATCTGCTCAGGAGTATTATTATCTCCACGAGGCAAGAGCAGCTTGGTGTCGGAAGTGCCTTCGGTTTTCGTATTGTTCTTGGGCTTGTCATTGCCAACAATTACAGAGCCGACAATCATCAAGAAGCCTAAAAGGCCAATAATTGCAATTGTCGATCGAACGCCTGGGCTAAGATCTTGCCACTTATCTTTCAGCTGGTCTTTGATAGCCATGCTTAATTCCCCGTAGCCGACTTATCAGAGACGATGAACACATCAGTGGTCATGCCGGCACGTAGGGTGGCTGTCGGGAAGAAAGACACAGCGCGGACACCATCGCTGTAGAACGTACCTTCATCAAGATCGACGTCGGTTTTGGACGTTCCTTGCAGGCTGTAACGATAAATATCGTACTCTGGGCCGGAGTAACGAACTTTTGGATAGGCAATTACGTTGCCAATGTTCGCGGCCGACGCAGGCAACAGACCTTCACTGAAGCCTTCAGGGGTTTTGCCGAGAGCTGCTTCTCGCAACACGTAACGAATAGTATCGGTGTAGTTGTTGCTGTCGGGCGCCTGGTTCTCGGACGCATGACCGCCAGTTTCCACCATCGGCTTGTCCAGTTGCAGCGTAATGGTCTGCTGTGGGAGCTCCTTCGGAATCAGGGTCAAAGAAATGACCGGGTCGTTTGGATTAGAACCAGTCACGTACAGTGCGACTGGCTTATCCTTCGTCTTCATCGTCGCATAAAGCGATTGACCGATCGTACTGATATCCAAATCATCAGGTTGCTGGTCGACTGCTTTAGGCGAAGCGAACGGAGTGGAAATCCGGTTCGGCAAGATGTTCGAAACGTAAATAACTTCGTTACGGTCCGAGCTCACGCGAACTACCTGGGTGCGCGAATCAGATTCGGCGCCAGGCATAACGCCCAAGCCAGGCAGAGGCTGCGCTTCGACAGGTTTGACTCGTTTTGCTGCCGTAGGAACAGGCGGCAATTTTACTTCCGCCATCCCATCAGCCCATGAGATGGATGCATGGATGGTGGCCAGCACGATTAGAGCAATGGCTGAGCGTTTCACTGAAGCGCCTCCTTGGTTGGTTCTGCTGGCTTAGGCGGGTGAGACTGAAGCCACTTGAGTGTTTTTGGGGTGCTGCCTGGGTAGTGGTCCATACCCGTGATCCAAGGGCGGCCCGCACGCATCTCGATGACGTACTCGACCACTTGGTAGTCCGGTTTGGGCTTGCCGGTTGCGCTGCGAGACTCCATCGAACCGAGAATGAAAACCTTCTTCGTCTCCTTCTCGTAGCTGATGTCAGTGGCGTTCCAGGACACAGAACCAGCATTCGTTGCGAACACGGGGTCGTTGGCCAACACGAACATCTTCTTGCGCACGTCTGCGTAGATCTTCGGATCAACGAAGGCGCTAACAGAGTCGGCAATGAAATTCACGTTCTTGGGCGTGACATTGCCCATCAAAGTCGAGGCATAAAGGCCAAAGGACTTGATGTACTCGTCGTCCGCGTTGTTCCAGCCAACCTTCACGGCCTTGTCCAGGTTCGGCGGCACCAAACGTGTGGTTTCGTGCTGCCCCATTTGGTTGAAAGTGAGCAGCAGGACCGATACCGAAAGGCACGCGATCGACAAGGTCTGGAAGTTTCTGAGACTTTTCAGCCCTTCCATCGTGTTCTGCATTTTCTTGATCTTCATTGCGGCCTCAAAGCGCTATCGAATACATAACGCGTACAAATAAAGTCGTTCGAAAGCTTTAGTAGAAGTAGTCGCGCTTCGAAGAGTCGTCGTAGTGTTTATTCAGCCCCATGACGCCTGCCTCGTAGCAGAGGTGATGCAGAATGCCGTCCAGTGCACCGCTCTTGAAACGCTTAAACCGCTTTACTGCGTACCAGCCGCCGGCGAGGGAAGCGATGGTTGCCCAGCCCCCCAGTGCGATACCTGCGCCCAGGCAGCCAATGAAGATCGCAGCCTCATCGATTTCCCAAAAAAGTAATTGCGTCTGACTGTCAACGTAGCGCGGGATATCGATCTCCTTCACAGAGGTTTCCCCGCAGCTTTAACGATGTCGACCTCGACCCGACGGTTCATCGAGCTATCGGAGCTAGATACAGGGTCACGCTTGCCCCGGCCGTAAACCTTGATGTTTTTCTTCTTAACACCGTGCCGAACCAGGTAACGCGCAGCTTCGATGGCGCGGTTCTCGGACAGGCGCTGGTTGTAAATCGCCTCGCCCACTTCGTCCGCATAACCGATCAGGGTGATGGTGCTGCCGACGCGAAGTGCGTCAGCGATGACGTTGGTCAGCGGCCACCAGCCCGTAGGCATGCTCTTGTCGAAGTCAAAGTAGAGCGTGGTCCGCGTGTGACGGGCCTCCTCGGCGATCTTTGCATCTTCTGCATCGAGCAGAGCCTCTTCTGCCGGCATCAGGGCCCGAGGCCTGGCTGGCTCAGTCACCGTCCAGACCGGAGATTCGGCTTTCTTCTGGGTGTCGCGAATGGATTCAACAAGCGCGTGCCCTGCATGCGCGGGCTCAATCGCAACGCCGTAGCTGTCTGGAACCACTACCTGTCGCACATCAACGGCACCCGCGGTGCTTGCTGAGAGCGCAAGCGACGCAAGCAGAATGGCTCTGTTCAAGGTGATCATAGAATACTCGTTGGTTTGGAATGCTAAATAACACGTAGCGATAATACAGATAGTTGGCTTTTTGTTGCAACCGTCCTCTTGTGGCGCCTAAAATATAGCGACGTGTTACGTATTGCAAACGCTTTTGGCGATTTCGCGGTCTAGCCCCACCACCTTATCAGCAGCTGTGCTTCATACCCCTGCATTAGGTATTCCCTCTTTGCAGAGTCGTAGGAGTCAAAAATGCAAACCAGAACAGACGCAGCAACCCACCAAAGCTCGGCCAACGGCGAATCGCTGTGGGCCAGCCAGGGCCAGGCCGCGGCTTCTATTGGCCTGCAGGTGTGGAACAAGGTTGAGAAGACCAATCCTGATGAGACCAAGTCCTTCAACAAGGGTGGTTTCCAGGGGACCGCGATCGCGCCCATCTATCAGATCAAGCGTGCTACTGAGGTTTTCGGACCTTTTGGCCTTGGCTGGGGTGTCGAGCTGATCAGTGAAGCGTACGTGGACGGGAAACCGTTCGTTGTGGATGGCCAGGTCGTTGGTAAAGAAGTCATTCACAAGGTGTACGTTGAGCTGTGGTACCTGCAACAGGGATTCCGCGGTTCAGTGAAGCAGTTCGGCGCTACCACCTACATCACGCGAGATTCCTACGGAATCATCAGTAGTGATGAGGATCACGCCAAGAAAAGTCTCACAGACGCAACTTCAAAATGCCTTTCGTTGCTTGGCTTCAGTGCCGATGTCTTCACTGGCAAATTCGATGACACCAAATATGTCGAGGGTCTCCGCGAGGAAGCCCAGCATGGTCAGGTAAACGAATCAGTTGGAGGCACAACAGGTGCAGCTGAGACTGTTCAATCAGATACCCAACAGCAGACATCGACGCAACCGCCAGAGAAATCTCGGTACCAGAAGTACAAGGATCAGCTGGATCAAATTGCTCAAACCGGGCAGACCGTAAAGGACGTGCCAGGCGTTCGGACCACCATCGAGCAGGACAAGCTCCTGTCGCAGATGGAAATCCAAACGCTTTTGCAATCGCCGCTGCTGCGCTTACCCGCAGCAGAGAAAGACAATGCGCAGGCTTCCGAGTCGAGCGTTTTCCTCTAACCCCCACAACCCGGGCGCCTCATGGTGCTCGGGTTTTTTTGTGCGTAGCTTAAGGCTCACCTCCATGAGTATGGATCAGATACTTCGCTCGAAAATCGGTGGCTTCAAAGACACCCTGGCACTGAGTTCGATCGGTGCTGGTGGACTTCTGACATCGCCTTTTTTCAGCTCTGTGCCGGCCACCCTCCCCCTCGCCATGGGGGCTGCGGGTGCGGCGTACGTGGGCAACCGTGTCTTTGATTTCTGGAAGAACCAGCTCCTCCTTGAGTCGAAGATCAATATCCGCTCGGCTACCGATCTGGCGCACGGAGATGGCTTGCTGCTTGGCTTCACTACCGACACGGGACAGCCTGTACGTGTCCCTGATGAAGACTTCATGCGGCATGGATTTATCCTGGGCCAGTCCGGTGTAGGTAAAACCGTATTGGGCAAACTGATGATGTTCCAGCAGATCCAGCGTGGCGGCGGCCTGACGTTCATCGACGGTAAGATGAATGCGGACGACATTCAAACGATCTACCAGTACTGCGTCTGGGCGGGCCGCGAGCAGGATCTGCTGATTCTGAACCCGGGTAACCCATCACTCAGCAATACATACAACCCCATCCTCAGGGGTGACCCTGATGAGATCGCCGCCCGCATCCTGTCCATCATTCCCTCTACCGAGAATAACCCTGGCGCTGACCACTACAAACAGTCGGCGAACCAAGGCATCACCACCCTCGTAGCGGCAATGCAAGCTGCTGGCCTCGCTTACAACTTCATCGACTTCACGATCCTGTTGATGAACCACAAAGCGATCGAGGAACTGGAAACCCTGCTCAAGAAGACCCAGCCTCACAACCCGGCGACCAAGAACTTCTCCCTGTTCCTTGAGCAATACAAGATCGGCGGAAAGCCGGGCATGGAGAACGTGGTTGACATCAAGCGGATGAAGGAAACGTTCGGCGGTCTTGCCGGCCGGATGTACTTGTTCGGTACGGGGAAATTCGGTGACGTGATGAACACCTACGCCCCCGAGATCGACCTGTTCGAAGCAATCCGGGCGAAGAAGATCATCTACGTCGCTCTCCCGACGATGGGTAAAAACGAAGCCGCCTCCAACTTCGGCAAGATGTTCCTGGGCGACCTGCGTACGGCTATCTCGTGGATCCAGGCGCTGCCTGAAGAGGACCGGCCTAACCCCCCGCATTTCAATTTCATGGATGAGCTGGGCAGTTACGCCGTTCAGTCGCTAGCACGCCCCTTTGAACAGGGGCGCAGCGCGCAGATGGCACTGTTCCCCGCAGCCCAGACCTTGGCCAACCTGGATGTGGTTTCTCCTGACTTCAAAGAGATGGTCATCGGTAACACCTGGACCAAGATCTTTTTCAAGATCGGTACCCAGGCCACGGCCGTTGAGTGTGCAGACCTCATCGGCATGAAAATCGGTATCACGAAGTCATTGAGCGGTACGCAGAACGAAAGCAGTAGCACCCCCCTTCTCAATGTGGCGCCAGAGGGTGGCACCGGTGCTGCCGCCGGCATATCGGTCGGTGAGCGAGAGCAGGAGGAGTACAAGGTCTCGCCGGATGACCTCAAAGCGCTCGGTAAGGGGGAATGCATCATCCAGTACGGCGGAGACCAGATCTTCAACGTCCGGGTGCCGATGATCAGCATCGACAGAAAGCTGCAGAAAGAAATCGGCCCTATTCGAATCAACCACTTCCGCAGGCCGTCCGTTAAGGGTGCGGACTTCTTCAAGAATAGTGACAAGTACCTGGGTGGCAGCGGGCTGCCCACTGGTGGGCGGAAGAAACAACAGGAGCAGCTGAGAGATGAGTAACGTAGAACCTAAGGGCGCTCATGTTGTGCCCGGGCATACCCTTGTGCTCGATGAGAGCACTGAGGGCCAGGGGCAACTGATCAGGGAGGTGATTCAGCGACGCATTGCAGCCGGCGCTGCGGTCTTCGTGGTCGGCTCATCGGTCGATGAATCACTTTTGGGAGCGATGATCGGCGCCAGCACTGCAGTTGGCCGGGGAGCTGATCTGCTCATCGTGAATCCTGGTAGTCCCGCCTTGAGCCATACCTACAACCCGGTGCTGCACACAGCTCCTACCAAGGTCGCGAGCCATGTCTTGAATTTCCTCGCGGATCAGGATGCGACGGCAGGTCACGATTCAACCCCAACCGCAGCTCTTGTTCGGGCGATTGTGTCCTCGCTGCAGCTCGCTGGCCTGCCCTACTCGTACCTTGATCTGGGTATGTTCGTGATGAAGCCTGACGCTATTTCAGCGCTGATCGAACACATGGCCACTGCATACCCTCGTTCAGTGCAGCTGGGAGCCCTGCAGCAGGCCTGCAAGGCCTTTCAGGATGATGTTGGCGACATCTGTGCGGTAAAGCTGAAAGGACGCTTCTCGGGCCTCGCTGGGAGCATGTGCATGCTCGGCGCCGGTAGAGCGGGTGAAGTGTTCAACAGCTACCAGCCTGACGTCGTGCTGCACGAGGCGCTGGTAACACGAAAGATCGTGTATCTCGCAATTCCCTACATCGGCCGAGGCCAGGCGGCGTCCAATCTCCGCCGCATCGTGATCTCGAATCTGGCGGATGCTGTTCTGCGGTCGATCGGTGAGCCTGGTGCACCCACTGCGCTGGCTGTGTTCACCGATCCAGGTGGTTGCAATGACCCGAGCATCGAGCAGCTGCTCTCGCCACAGACTGAGCAGGTGATGAGCGTATGGGTTGCAGCTGGTTCGCTCGACGATCTTGGGCGTGAGTCTCTGGATCTGCGCGAGGCCTGCCTGAGTCGAGCTCGCAACCTGGTTCTGTTCAAACCTCAATCCGAGTCGGCAGCGCAGGTCTATTCGCAGCTGTTGCCTACGGAGCCTGAGCAAGCCCAGGGCACAGGGGATGTGATGCAAAAACTCTTGTCGATGGGCACCACCGACTACGCGATTGTTTCCGGCGAGCACCAGGTGACCTGGGCGAGTGTGGCCACCCCTGGTGAAGTGAGGTTCGCCACAGCGGCCGACATCAGATGGCCGGCCAGGCGCCAGCATGCCCGAATGGCTGGCGCAGATCAATTCACGCAAACAGTTCCGGTTTAAGGGTGGTGCCAATGAACGAATTCACTGATATGCCCCTGGGCAACGAGGAAGAAAATGATGTCTTCGGATCTGAGCTTCTATCTGACGATTCTGGCGGTCTTTCTGATCCTGGCGATGTTCGTAACTGGCTTGAGAGCTTTGATAGCGCCAATCTTTTCGAAGGTCTTGACGCCTTCGATCTTGATAACGCTGCAGACGATGCTCAAGTGGATTTTCTGGGGACTGACGAAACTGTGGTCGAGTCATATCCTTTTGCTGAAGAACTTGGGCTCGCCGCACTCAATAATCTATCGAACCTTGGAGCGCAAAGACGAAAACTGAAGAAGGATGAGCTGCGCCGGCTTGATGAAGAGGATTTCGAGGACGGCGTAACGCGTCTCGCGTTTCGCATCATTAAGGCCAACGTCGAGGCTTTGTTCGCGAAGAAACTGCCGACCGATGTGTATGTGACAGCTGCCCAATGGGTGTTCGGGCCTACCCTTGGCGACTGGGCATTTGATAAGTGCTGTGAGGTGCTTGGAGCTCGCAAGGACGTCATTCGTCTGCGGATCCACTACGAGTTCTGGCGTCGCTGGTACGTGTTCCCGGTCGAGTTTCCTTTCATGATCGACCCCGTGCCAGAAGCTGTTGCGGATGAGATCTTCATCCTGGCCGGTGATGAAGGGTACGATCTTGCTCGGGTAGCGTGGGGGCAGCCTGGCATTCGATCGGCTGACCTGCTGGCACTCGCATCCGGCGGCAATGTCACAGAGGCCTATCGTTCGGCTTTGGAGCGGCTGTGTGATCGATACATGCTGAGTCAGCAAAATGATTGCTGGTACCTCACCGGCCGTAACCCAGCACTGAGGGCCGTGGACCTGGCCTTGCTCCCTCACAAGCCCCTCGTCAACCAGATCTCCTGGTCCAGCATGTTCTAAGCATGATCGGGGGCAGCCAGGCTCTTCATCGAGCGAGAGCCTGGTACTATCCCCGCCAGACCCTCAAATTTCCATCGTCTACGTGAATGAAGTTCCGGCCTGGGTAAACGCCCACGCCGCCGCCCTCAAGATATAGGGCTAGTCGTCGAAGGTAGTCTACCGGTACGCCTGGCACTGTGAGGTCGCAAGCGCCACCTCTTAGGTGCGCAGAGTGCTTTTTGCCACCCACCTTCTTGTTGGTCGACTCTTCGCGATACCCTGAAAGCACGATGATGGGCTTCGTTATCCCGTGAATTTTGAACCAACCTTGAATTCCTGCGACGTCCAGGAGCACAGGGCTCATCTGCACAGCCTTGCCCGTGTGAACATCGCGCATCAGTCGGCACACGGGGTCATAGCCGGACCAATCGAGTCGACCGTTCTGGTAATAGACCTTGTCGACCTCCTCCCACTGCCCGGGTTTGATCTCACGCTTCAGCCAGAGACGTCTGGGTTGATCCCAGAAGGTGCTGGCGCTTGAGAGCAGCGGAGTTGAGGAAGCGGCCAAGCCGAGGGCATATTGCAGGAATGTTCGACGGTCCAAAAGGGGGGCTCCACTTCTCTGAGCGGTGATTTTATCACCCGTATTGATGTATGTGTACGCGTTATGAATCTACCGACGCACTCCCCGGGGTCGCATTGTAACAAGCCAAAAAAACCCGGCTGCGAGAGCCGGGTTTGGTGGGTTAGTTTAGGAGGCCACGCATGTGCTTGAGCTGCTCGTTTAAGTCGCCGACCCGGTTGGGTGGATTGAAGGTGCCAAGGTTGGCTTCAAGAGCCACTAGCACTGGCTTGAGGTTCTCTGCAGCCTTGAAGCCCGGCTTATCAGGATCGAGCGCCTGAAGCACGTTCTTCTTGGCCATCATGTTGAACCATTCAGGCTCCCAATTCTCGCAACCAGGAAGCGCGAAGATCGTCCTTTTCGACCCCATTTCGACGGCTGATAACATGTCGATCGGACCTTCGACGATCATGAACTCACTTTCAGAGCCTTCCCAGATCCAAGGAGATTTTCCGCCGTACCGCATGGCCTTCTTCTCCCCTTCTTTGGGTTCACGCATGAGCCTAAACTCAGCAGCACAGTGCGATTGCGACCGAAACCACAGTGGCCGAAATGCACAGGCTGGCGCCTTTTTTTCGGGGTTCCACAGGCCCGCTTTCACCATCAGTTCCTGCCCTGCGACTTCAGTCAAGAACCCCTTGGCTTCCATCGGGTTGTTCGGGATTGTGATGAGGATGCCTCGGTTGCAAGCTTCCCGGGCTACATCCTCAGATATACCCCGGCCAGCAAAGTACTTCAGGGCATCTTTCGAGGGATAACTGCAAGCTTCGGCGACGCGTTGCAATACCAGCGCAAGAGCACTGTCATCGCGTTGGATCGCGTCCATGGGCTTGGGCGGAACATAGTGCTTCAGCAGCTCAACATCGGCGCCCATCAGGTCAAGACCTGCCTCCCGATGAGATTTCCCCCAGTAAAATGCCGCCGCAGCGACCACGTCACCTTGCTCACCGCACGAGTAGCAGAGCCACCCGCCGTTTTTCACGCTGATCTTCACCGAGTGAACGGAAGAAGCTCCGCATTCAGGGTTTGGACAGATGTTGTACCGAATTGCACCTGCTGATGGTCTCGCTTTCGCACCGAGCATGTGCTCGAAGAACCAGTCGAGCGGGACGTTATCTCGCACATACTCAAAGTCGACTTCATAGGCGACTCCATTAGCATCGCGCTTGTATGGTCCATTAGTTACTGACATTTTCTGGTTCTCCAGATGAAATCTTAATGCTCTGTGATGCTTCACGCCGGCCTGTAATACTCAGCCCGCGGCGGCGGCCAATAGCCGGGCTTCATCCCACACATCGATGTCCAGGTCCTTGGCGGCTTCGAGTTTCGAGCCTGCTGCCTCGCCGGCAACGACGAAGCTGGTTTTGCTTGAAACCTTGCTTGAGACCTTCCCCCCGGCTCCTTCGACCAGAGCTTTGGCAGCCTCTCTGCTGAGGGTTGGAAAAGTGCCGGTGAGGACGACAACCTTCCCTTTCAGCGAGGCCCCGCCGATGGCAGCGAAGTCGTTGGGTGTGGTGATCGTGGCCAGCCGATCTGCCTCAGCACCGAGAGTAGAATCCTCGAAGAATCGGGTGATGTTGGTGGCGGTACCATCCCCAACATCCGCGATGGCCAGCAGTTGCGCGTAAGTCGCTGCGCGGAATGCTGACCAGGACCCGAACTGCGCCGCCAGAGCTTTGCTGGTGGCCTCGCCGACACCCTCGATCCCCAGCGAGAAAATGAATCGCGGAAGGTCCGGAGCTTTCGAGCCCTCAATGCCCGCGACCAGGTTCTTCGCTGAGACCGGCCCAAACCCGGGGAGCGGTGCGATGACCTTGTCGTTCAGACTGTACAAGTCGGAAGGCATGCTGATCAGGCCGGCGGCGATCAGAGTTGAGACCGACTTGTCGCCCAGGTTGTCGATGTTCATTCCCAGCCGAGACGCGAAGTGAGCGATCTTGCCCTGCTTCTGTGCCGGGCATTTAATGCCACCTGGGCAATGCAGCTCGACGGCGCCCTGCAGGCGAACGAGGGGGCTACCACATGACGGGCACTCTGTCGGCATCACATAGTGGGAGAGGGTCTTATCGCCGATCGAGGGCACTGTCCGAACGATCTCCGGTACCACATCGCCCGCTCGGCGAACGATGACGGTGCTACCGACCTTGATACCCTTGGCCTCGATCTGATCGGCGTTGTGGAGGTTGGCGCTGGATACCACTACGCCACCGACGCGCACAGGCTTGAGCTTTGCCACAGGGGTCGCAGGCCCCGTTCGGCCGATCTGCACCACAATGTCTTCGACGACGGAGACGGCCTCCTCTGCTGGGTACTTGGACGCAATGGCGAATCGGGGGGTGCGATTGTTCCAGCCAAGGCGTTCTTGGTCGGCGAGGGAGTTGACCTTGAATACGACGCCGTCGATGGCTACTGGGAGGTTGTGGCGATTCGCACCCACCGCATCGTAGAACCCTTTGATGCCATCCCAGCCGTGGACCACGGTCGTTTCCGGGGCAATGCTGAATCCGAGCTCCAGCAAGCCCTCAATGATCTTCCACTGTTTGGTTGCCTTGAACGCAGGGGTGCCGTCGAGCTCTTGGGCGCCATACGCGTAGAAAGACAGTCTCCTGGACGCAGTTACTTTGGGGTCCAGCTGGCGCATGCTGCCGGCGGCGGCGTTGCGGGGGTTGGCGAGGGTCTTCAAGCCCTGGCTCTTGAGGCGCTCATTCACGATCTTAAAATCGCTATTGAGTATGACAACCTCGCCACGAACCTCCAGATCAGTGGCCGCTGGTAGGGTCAGGGGCAAGTTCAGGATGGTTTTGGCCTGTGCCGTTACATCCTCACCGGTCGTTCCATCCCCGCAGGTGACTGCGCGAACCAGGACGCCAGCCAAGTATCGAGCCGAAAGCGCTAAGCCGTCGTACTTCAGTTCAGCGGTGAACTCGATGTCCGCCGGCTGTGACAGCTCATCCACCACAGAGCTTGCAAATGCCCGGGCCTCTTCCTCGTTCATGGCGTCTTTGAGCGACAGCATTGGGACATCGTGTTGTGCTTGGAGGAACTCTTCCAGAACCCGGCCACCGACCCGCTGCGTTGTTGAGTCAGCGGTAGCCAGATCTGGATACGCAGCTTCCAGTTGCTCCAGTTCACGAAACAGGAGGTTGAATTCTCCGTCCGGGATCGTCGGGGCATCGAGTCGGTGGTACGCATCCATGTGTCCAGCGACCTCTGCACGGAGTTGAAGAAGGCGTTGCTCAACCTGGGCGAATTCAGACATGGTTTTTCCACTGGCAGGATAGGTGTGTGCATGATTATAAATCTGCCAGTATTATGCGTACATGTTTCTTTTTCGTGCGCCAAATTGTGCTGGCGGTAAGCCGGCCAGGAGTGAGTTGCATCATGTTTTCGAACCTTCACCTCTACCGGATTACTGAGCCCTGGAGCTTGTCTACGGCCGAGCTTGCGAAACGTCTGGAAAAAAGGGCATTCACTCCCTGTACGGGTAGCGTCATCAAAACCCAGGGTTGGGTGGAGCCCCGGGTTGGCGGTGGCCTCGTGTTCGAGGTGCAGAAGCAGATCCTGCTAAATCTGTGCTTTGAAGAAAAGAAGGTACCCGAGCCTGTATTGCAGCGACACGTGGCGAAGAAGGCGGCCAAGATGCTCTCCGAGAAGGGCTACAAGCCGAGCCGGGACCAGCTCAAGGCGATGAAGGAAGAGGCGTTTATCGAGCTCTTGCCCAGGGCATTCGAGTCACAGAGCACTGAGAAGGTGTGGATCGATACTTCGGCGGGCCTGATCGGCATCGACTGTGGCTCACCGGCGAAAGCCGATGATGTCGTCACTCAAATACATGACGCCATCGATATCCCTGCATCACTGATTCGAACCTCGATGGACCCCTCCTCTGCGATGGCCACCTGGTTGATGAACAACGAATCCCCCGACGAATTCACGGTCGACCGTGAGGTCAACCTGCAGGGGCTGGACCTTGAAAAATCTAAGGTGGGCTACGCCTCGATCAGCCTGGAGCGCGAGGAGATCCGACAGCACCTCCTCGAAGGTCGGCGCCCCGTACGGTTGGCCATGACGTTCAATGAAGAGGTGTCCTTCGTGCTGACTGACAAGTCGACACTCAAGCGCATTGTTTTCCTCGAAAACGTGAACAAAGAGATTCCCGATGAGGAGGAAGAGGAGGCTGCATTCGGCGCGATGTTTCTGACTTACGCCGGCGTGCTGGCAAAGCTCGTACCCGCTCTCATGGAAGCGCTCGGCGGTGAGGAGGCCGCACAGGGATAATCCGATTTGTAGTCGCGTGATGTGCATTACCGGGTACTAGGCAAACGCAAGGCTTAGCCACTCAACCCGGGAGAATGACCATGAAACTGACTATCGACACCGATGTTTGCAAACGTAAGGCTCAAGCTCTGTCGCTTGAACTCGTACTGTTCATCACCGCGTGCTGCATGCGCTTGAAACTGCTCTGCGAAATTGCTGTGATGCTGGCAAAGGCCGGTTATTACAGGATGTTCTTCTCGCAGATCTACACCGCCAGCAACATCGATGTTGACGGTTTTCGTAACGTGTATGAGCTCGAAGGGTATCCAAGTGTCACGCCTGGCTTTGTGCGCTTGCAGTATCGCCAGACAGTAAACGGTCACGAGAAGGCCCGCTCCAGCATGCTGGTTACTGTGCAGGAATGGAATGCAGTGGCCCGTCGTGTGGCATTCGGTTCTGGGCGCTTGGCTCAAGCTGATTAACGTTTTACAGCACCCGGCCTCTCCTGAGGCCGGGTTTTTTATTACTCGCCGTACAGCGCGGCCCATGCCTCTTGGACTGCTTCGTCCGAGGCGTCGCTGAGCTCATCCAGGCTGACGTCCGCATACCCACTAGCATGCAACAGGGCGTCGGCATCTGATGGTGCAAGCCCTCGGCAGATTTTGTGAATTTCTTGGCAGCGGCCATAGTTCCATGCCTCATAAACCTGCGCGTTCCAGGTGATGCCCTTTTCGACGTGTGCGACCAGGTCGCGAGTCATGACATAGGCGCCTAGGTAGAAGATGCAGGAATTCAAAGCGCATGCTGATAGTTCGCCTGGGCTTTCTCCACGACGCTTCGCAATCTCCAAATCAGCCCAGGAGCTCAGGTTCAGTTGGAAGCCAGGCTCCCAAGCAATGGTGGTCAGTTCAGTTTGCATAGTTTCACCAGAAGCCCGGCGCGATGCCGGGCTCGATCGTGATCAGTGGACGGTGCCAGGGGCTTGTTGTTTGTAGATCTTCTGCAACCTGGCCTCGGCAAGCTTTGCGATCTCAGGCTGCGCACGGAGGCGGATGGTATCCAGGGCCAACATTGCGCTGATGTCGCCGGTGATCGACGTGAAGGTGGCATCTGGTGAGCAGCCATCGTCCAGAACGGACTCTGCTTCTGCAGACGCCACGACGAACGTTGGTACCGATTCCACTTTGAAGGCCTTGAACAGATTGGGATTGATCTCCCACGGCACACCGGCCTTGTTCACCTCCAGCGCAGCCTGTTTGGTCTGCATCTGGGAGCCATTCTTGAACCCTCTCACGACCATGACAGCACCGGTTTCGCGAGCTTGTTGCGCCAGCCGCTCAAGCCTGTCTTTGGGCATCGAGAACGACACGAAGATGATGAAGTCGTTCGCGCCGTGGCCACCCTTTGCACCTTGTTTTGCGGCGTTGAATCGCGCAATGACGTCGTCAAGCGACTCGGTCTTGGTGGGCGCTGGGGCGTCGATGACCGGTACCGTGGCCTTGAACGTGCCCGGCTTCACCGGATCAATCTTCCCGTTCAGAGCGGCACTTCGAGATGCCGCCTGCTCCTGCATGATCTTCTGGATAGCTTCGTTGGAAGGCATTTCCAGCTGCTGGGACACGGCAGGCACGGCGAAGAAACTAGTTGCTAAGAGTAGCGCCGCCGCAGCAGTCGCGTTTACGGAAAATGCCATAGCCAAAGTCCTTGTATCCTGGGAGAGGGAACTCAGTGTTCGATTCGGTCAGAATTGTCGACCGCCCGATTGGAGAGCAGCACTTGCCTGCGATTTTTGCGGTCTCAGGCTTGGGGTAGAGGCGAGTCAGCTTGTACTGCCGCTTGTCCATGATGATCTGCGGGTAGTAGCCGCACATTGCGTCACCTCCCATTGCCGCCCACTGGGTACCCGCGGCATGGAGTTTCGCGAGGATTCGCGTGGTTTGCAGCCGGGCGGTTTGCTCCATGCTCAGGTGCGCCTCGTTCCGACCGGTCAGCGGGTACATGTGACCGTAGGAGCCGGCGGCCCAGAAGATCGTGGACAGTGGGAAGCCTGTAGCAGCGGCAACGGCATCGGCGGACATGGCCCCGATCGCCAGCATGCTCCCGAAGGGGAACGCGTAGGGGGTCAGGATGCCGGCGAGTTCGTCATCGTTGTGGGTTGGGTCCGCGAAAGACATCCAGGGCACGTCGATACCGCGGTTGTCCATGCACGTGTCGTCCAGGATGGCGCCCATCACATACATGGCCGGGTTGATATAGAAGTTGACCTGCATGAACGAGTCGCGGGTGCTGCCGATGCCGCTGCTCTGATCGTCAGAGATGTAGCCGAATGCATCTGCGTTGACGCCTACGTTGACTTTCACCCCACCGAGCAAGGGGAAGCATCCAGGCACCGTGGTAACGTCGGTCATCATGTCGAACTCCCAGAACGAGGTGGGAATGCCGACCTTGGGCGGGTTATCGCACGTGCAGAATGCGCTTTTGTTCCCGCTGTCGAAGTCTTCCTGGCCATCGGAAATGAGCTCCGTTGAACCGAAAAGCTTGATCGGGAACATGCAGGACCAGCAGACGTCCGAAATCAGGTTCGGGAATTTACCGGTGCACACGCCTTCATCGGCAGAGCTGACCGTACTGAGCAGGGCCGTTGCCACAAAGCCCAGGGCCATAAGCAGTTTCTTCATAGCTTCAACTCCTCGATCTGGAGTTCCCTGCCCTTTTGGGTCAGGACCGCGGGAACGCGCTCGATCCCGAACTTCTTCGTGAGGATGCCCATCTGGTCGAAGTAGACCGGGCGACCCCACTCCCGGTTGAGCTTCAGGAACGAACCCGCGACCAATATCACTTTGTCCCGGGGATGCTCATCGGTGCGCTTCTTGGCGTACTGCAGCTGCTTCGGGTCGCGAGCGTCGATGAAGATGATCGCTTTGCTGAGGGTGATGTGGTCCAGCGGGTTGATGCGAGTGCCCGCCGGCACCAGGATGTTACCCAGATGATCTTTGACGGTCTCAGGGTACGTGTAGGTCGGGTCGTACATCCTGATCTGCGGCTCAACGACGGGCCCAATGCCGGGTACCGGCTTGGGGTTTTCTGCTCCGGCCAACTGCTTGTCGCGGTAGTCGTTCCAGAACTTGTCGAGTTCGCCTTTCTTGTCCATCGCTTTCAACCGACCTTGGATCATGTCGATTGCATCCTGCTCCTGGATCTCCCAGGTGTTTCCGTACTTGCCGAGCTCTTCGGCATGAACAGTGGATGACGCGAGGTAGAGGGCGGTAAGGAAAGCGGATGCGCATAAGCGGCGTAGCTTCATCACAACTCCAATGAGAATGCCCAGCCCGGGGCTCATGACGATCAGGTGATCAGAAACCAACGTGGCCATCGAGATGGCCACGTGGAGAAGACTGTTGGCGGGAGATCAGGAACCGCCGTTGAGCCAGGCGTCGAGCCGCTCGGCCGATACCAGCCCCGGCATCTTCCGACCGTCTTCGCTCACCATGGCGGGAGTACCCTGGAAGCCAATGCTTTCGGCCAGCGCGATGTTGCGCTCGATTGGGTTATCGCATTTCTTCGCCGGCGGCTGGGTGCCTTGCGCCAAGGATTCCCATGCAGCAGCACGGCCAGCCTCAGGCAGACACCAGACCGATTCAGATTTGGCGCGAGCCTGCGGGTGCAGCGACTCCAGCGGATACATGAAGGTGTAAATGGTGACATTGTCCAACTTGCTGAGGACCTCCGTTTCCAGCTTCTTGCAGTACGGGCAGTCAGGATCAGAGAACAGATAGAGCTTGCGGGAGCCGTTGCCCTTTACGCGAGTGAACGCGTCTGCCAGCGGAAACTTCGAAACGTCGATTTTCTCAGCTGCAGCTCGCTTGGGTGCCGTCAGGTCCTTGCGAGTCTGCATGTCGTAAACGCTGCCGAACAACAGGTAGCGACCTGAGGCATCGGTGTAGGCAATGTTCTTGCCCATGGTAATTTCGTAGAGGCCATCGATCGGCGCCCGCTCTACGTTGGTGAAGTTGGTGGAGGGGTATTTGCCCTTGAGCGTGTTGAGCACGGTCATGATCTCGATGTCAGCAGCTGGCGCCGCTGCCGCAGCTGCTGGAGCGGTGGCTGCGGCAGGGGCCTGAGCAACCTCGGGTGCAGGCGACTCGGCCTGGGCGAATGCAGCCAGCGAGCAACTGGCGAGAGCGATAGCGACAACGAGCTTTTTCATCGGTTACCTCAGATTTATAAATGGTGCCGGTAGAATTATGTGTACGTGTGACCATATACTAGCAATACCGACAACTCGTGACTATACGCAGCGAGTATTAAAAGAGAGTTATGGATACCGCAAAGCCGCCATCTCACCCGTTGCAGCAACTGCACCACGCCTATCAGGCAATCAATGAGCGCTTCTTTTCCGGGTCATTACCTGGCTGTGAAATCAGATTCTCGACACGCCAAGGGTCTGAAGGCCATTACCGGCCTGGCGCTCTTCCGAGCGGGGAGCTCTGCCCGGCCTTGGACCAAATCGCCGTTGGGGCGCACCTTTCGAGCAGCAAGATGATCGAATCGCTGGCGCATCAAGCCTGTCATCAGTACCGGCAGCACTCCGGACAGCCCCCGCGGCGGGCCTACCACGACCAGGTCTGGGCCGATAAAATGGTCGAGATCGGTCTGCAGCCGTCCAGTACCGGCCTGCCTGGTGGCCAAGTGATCGGGCAGAAGGTGTCGCACTACCTTCTCGAAGGCGGGGGCCTGAGCCTCCTCATCCGCGAGCTTCACGATCAGGGGCTGAACATCAATCTGGCGGGTGCGGCCGGGCCTGCTGGTGCTGGCCGCCGAAGCGCGCAAAAAAAAGTCTGGGCCAGAACGAAATACACATGTGCTGGCTGCAACAAATCTGTGCTCGGCGGCGACCAGTTCAACCTGGTGTGCGGTGATTGCCAGCTGCCGCTAACGCCTGAGGTATCTACTGCGGGAGCGATCGAGCGCGAAGGCGCCGAGATGCTGGCGGAGGAAGGGGCACTTCATACGGCGCCCAGCTCCTGGGAACAGTCGGTGGCATAAGAAAACCCCCGAACCAATAGATTCGAGGGCGGGTGAAGCAGTTATGCAGAGTTGGAGAACTCGCAAGAGTCCAGCCGACTCACGTCCGGCGTGGATCCTCAATTACGTTGGTTTCTGGAACCGGAATCCCGTAGTGGTCCGCATCGTGGTACACGGCAGAGTTCGGATTGAGGAAAGACAGGTCGTCAACGACCCAGCGTCCTCCGTTGGTTCCGCCGGCGAGGTAGCAGCAGCGGGTACCGGCAGGGACTTCTACTTTGTAAAAACTGCGGGCGACTTTAAATTCGACTTCGGCAGCATTGATGGTCTTGCCCATTTTCGCGATAGGGGTGCGGGTGTTCATGTGTTTCTCCTGAAAGGCGTTTTTTGCTGGCAAATCAAAAAGTGAACAGGTCACCCGCGGATCCATGGCCGTTGTTGAACTTCGTCTCGCGAGGTACCTCGAACCAACTGAATCCGTCCCAGACCTCCAGCTTTTCGCCTGACACACGTGCTTTGAAGTAGCGACATCCCAGCTTCGGGTGGTAGGCGTAGATGCCCGCCCCTTTCAACAGGTGATCATCGATTTTCTTCTTCGCTTGAACTGCGGTGAGAGTGGCCATTGCCTGCTCCTTTCATGTGAGGTGTGCCAGGGCACTTGTCTTGCCGTAAGGCGTTGAACTTGCCTCGGGAGATGAGTCTCAGCTCTCTATAAACCCACATGAAAAAACCCGGCGCATGGCCGGGTTGGATGGAGCGTTTCTAAGCTTGTAGCTGGTAGCTACCAGTTACCTTGGTGCCACGCATGGCGCTGTAGTAATTGACGCGATCGATAAAGGGGATGGCCTTCAACGCGGTTGAACTGAAGCCATGGGTTGAACGTATGGTCTCAATGGTGTCACCAGTTGAGAGCTCCCAGAGGAAGATAGTCCCCCCATTGGCATGTACCGCTGCTTTCCGCGTGATCTGCGCGCCCTTCATAAGCCGCGAGGCTTCAATGATCGGATGCATACCGCCACCCTTCACTTAGCTTTTGCGTTGGCGACGAACGATTCGAGCTCCTTGAGGGTCGACCCGAAATTTACTTTCTCGCACAGCACTTCGATCTCTTGGGTCGACAGGGGCGTGAGCTGACCGGAATTGCTTGCGATATCAAGCAGGCCCGGAGCAGCTGACGCCCCACTTCGGAGGATCTCCTGGTAGTGGCGAAGTGCGGCGAGGATCGTACCTTGCTCACGGTCAGCGACCAGAACTGCAGTTTGATTTGCTTGGATTTGCTTGGACATACTGATCTCCTGGAAAAGCAGGTCTATGCGGGTGACCTGGTCTCCGGAGATGGTGTGCATCGAGCTATAAAGCTGCCCCGGTTTGAGACGGTGGTTGTGATTCAGTGGTGTATACGCGTTCGGCCAGGCCGGCGATCGCCCGGCAAGGCAAAGCTCGGCGGCGGTGCTTAAGTTAAGGAAGTGCCCAAATTTTCAGCAGCATCATGGCCCAGGAAAAGCTGATCACCCGAATAACCGAGATCGCTGAGTCGCTCAACGAGCGCCAGCGTGCCTACCTCGTGGTGGCGTATGACGAAGATCAGCGGGCCGAGCAGGCGAATTCTGGGCCAGGCTCTGCGCCAGCGAGCCAATGGCGGTGGCTGGAATATGGTCCTGACGGTCGGGTCCGAAGAATGACGTACGATGGCCCGTTACGGTACGCGCTCGCGGAGATGAAACTGGTCGGTCATGGCGCCGGCTCAACGTGGCATTCCCTGGAAAGCCGCGGCTTGCTGAACACGGATCACCGGCTGATCGGTTTGGGCGATCTCATGTCTCTTTATGTCAGGCTTACAACTGATGGCAGGAGGGTCGCCAGAGTGCTGAAAGGCTTGCCTATGCAAAAACCAAAAATTGACCCTGCCAGCAAGCCGATGTCGCTCACTGCCCTGCGCATTCTTTACCAGGGGCAACAGCAGCCAAACGAATTCTTGGACCCATTTGAGCCATGGATCGGGCGAAGTTATTACCCTCCTCTCCTGGTCGTGCTTGGCATTGCCCGAGGACTAGCAAACAGGGGGCTTCTGGTGGCCGATAAGCGAAAACTGAGCTTTAAAATTTCCGCTGCGGGCCAGGCCGTCGACATCGAGGGAGCCGAGAATTGGCAGCCGTTCCTTAGGCCGGCCTATGGTGAACCTGATTAGAACGACAAGTGCCTTGAGCTAAGAGCGCTCATAGCCTGCTATTCCTGGCTGCGATCATTGGCCACTGGCTTGACTGGCTTGCTGATGAACTTGTGGGCTGCGCAATCTGGGACTTTCGGTGTGATAGCGGAGAGAGCAGTCATTTCCTGCTCTATCCAACTGAACACCGCAGGAAGATCGAGGCCGCCCCGCTCACGTGTCGCATGGTGAAAAGTGGCGTACGCTTCATGGTCGATTGGCTCATAGTCGGTTAGCCGGTTATCAAGAGCCTCGGCCCACGACTTAGAAAATGGGGCTCGAAAGTAAACCAGCAGGGCAACCACAAGGCTGGTGCCTACTACCAAAAGTGGGTCCTGTTTCATGATGACTCCGACAATGATGGCAGTGGAAATAGAGGCGAGAAGGCTTGCCATCATGGACGGTGGAAGGGTCCCGTTCTGCATGTCCAGCGCACACCTCCTTATGTCCATTAGCTTTTTCTTTCGGGTTTCAAAGTTCATGCTTTCTCTCATCAGTCATTCAGTTTGCTGCTGGGGCTATCAGCTGTAATTTCGCCGCCTCGGCTTCGTACTCGGCAAGCGCTTTGGCGTACATATCAGGGTGCTGCTTGTCGAAGCCGGGCATGTGTTCAGTTTCCACCCACTGACCGCGGATTTGGCTTTTAGCGAGCCAGGT
>NZ_BCBT01000035.1:0-62594 GCF_001320965.1 Pseudomonas sp. NBRC 111143
GTGGGAGCCAACTGTCTTTCACCTACCACCGACCAGCGCTTCATCAACGCTCCAGCAACGCCACCATCTCGGCATACCCGAGTGCCCGCGCATGCTCCAGCGCCGTCACGCCATCCTTGTCGGCAATCGCAGGGTCCGCGCCTGCCGCCAGCAGCCGACGCACGATGTCCACATGGCGCGGGCCGCCGTCGCCAAGGATCACTGCCTCCAGCAAGGCGGTCCAGTGCAACCGGTTGAGGTGGTTCACGTCCACGCCCGCGTCGATCAGTATCTGCACCGTTTCCACATGACCACGCTCGGCCGCCGGGATCAGCGCGGTGCCGCCGTAGCGGTTGGTGCTGGCGAGGTCGGCGCCGTGGGCCAGGGTCAGGCGCAGGATCTCGTTCAGGCCGCGGGCACCGGCATACAGGTAGGGGCTGTCGTGGATGTTGTCCTTGGCGTTGACGTCGGCGCCGGCTTCGATCAGCACTTTGGCCGCGTCGATATGGTTGCCGTGGGTCGCCGCCAGCAGGGGCGTGCGCCCTTGGCCATCGCGGCTGTCGAGCGCCAGCGGTTCCTTGAGCAAGCGACGGATGGCAGGTGCATCGCCGCGCTGGGCGGCATAAAGCAGGCGGGTATCCATGGAGGTGGTCTCGGCGTGGGCGGCAAGGCAGGTGAAGGCCAGCAGGCAGGCGGCGAGGATGTGGCGCATGCGTGGGGCTCCTGAGGCAAAACCTCATCCTAGGGAAAAAGTTGCCGGCGACTGAAACGAATTATCTGGATGACCGGTAGTGGATTTCCGAATGCATCAGCGTTGCCCGGCGTGAAGGGCCATGCTAGAAGTCAAGCTCGTCATTTGAAAACCGAATACCCTCATGTCCATCAGCGTAAAACCGAATAGGGCTCTGTTCGACCTCGACCTGTTGCGCGCCATCGTCGTGGTCGCCGATTGCGGCAGCTTCACCACGGCTGCCGCGCGCCTGCATTCGACCCAGTCGACCATCAGCCAGAAGGTGCGACGCCTCGAGGAGATGGTCGGCCATCGCCTGCTGGTGCGTGGCAATCGCGACGTGCTGCCCACCGACGCCGGGCAGACGCTGCTTGGCTATGCCAGGCACATGCTGGCGCTGAACGACCAGATGCTCGAGGCCCTGGCCGGGGCCATGGTTGGCGTCACCGTGCGCCTTGGCGTGCCCGAAGATTTCGTCGGCGGGCGAACCACCAATGCGCTGTCGGCGTTCAGCCGCCTGCACCCGCAGGTCAAGCTGGAAGTCACCAGCGGTCTGTGCCGCGACCTGAGCCAGGCCTACGACAATGGCGAACTCGACCTGGTGCTGCTCAAGCAGCGGCGCAACAGCCGCGAGGGCGTGTCCTGCTGGCCCGAGCGTCTGCAATGGATCGACAGCGTACGCATGCCGGCCTTCGAGCTTGACCCGGTGCCCTTGGTCACCTTTCCGCCGCGCGGGCTGTACCGCGAAGACATGATCCATGCCATCGAAGGCATGGGCCGCCGCTGGCGAATCAGCTTCACCAGCTCCAGCCTGTCCGGGATCCAGGCCGCGGTGGCCGACGGCATGGGCGTGAGCCTGCTGCCGCCGCGCGCGGCCACCGCCGAGCACCGGGTGCTGGGGGCGGCGCAAGGTTTGCCGGAGGTGGACAGCTACGAGATCGTCATCGTCCACCGGCCAACGGCCGACGTGATGGTCAAGGCCCTGGCGCAGGTGCTGACCGAGCTGCTGGCCGGGGATGGCATCTGAAGGCTCCGATCAGCGTCAGACGGTTGACCACCTGCGCACCACTGCGTAGCCTTGCCGCTTCGAGGTTCTCCGGCGCTGCCGGAGCTAAGACGGGAACGCGGTACAAGCCGCGGCTGCCCCCGCAACTGTAAGCACTGAACAGGTTCGACACAGCCACTGCGCCCACGCGCGGGAAGGCGTCGCCCTGACGGCTGGACGTCGTGCAGTGCAAGCCAGGAGACCTGCCTCGCAACGTTTTCGACTTTCAACCGGGCGGGGTGATCCGGTGGCGAGCGAGTCCGGCCGGTCGGCCGCGGCTTTCGTCCCGCATGCCCGCACCATTGCTGCCAAGGGCATCGCCACATGAAAACACTGGCCAAACTTCCCGTCACCATCGTCACCGGCTTCCTCGGCTCGGGCAAGACCACCTTGCTTCGCCACATGCTCGACAACGCCCAGGGGCGACGCATCGCGGTCATCGTCAACGAGTTTGGCGAGTTGGGTATCGACGGCGAGATCCTCAAGCAGTGCAGCATCGGCTGCACCGAGGAAGAGGCCAACGGCCGCGTCTATGAGCTGGCCAACGGCTGCCTGTGCTGCACCGTGCAGGAAGAGTTCTTCCCGGTGATGCGTGAGCTGGTCGCCCGTCGCGGTGACCTGGACCACATTCTCATCGAGACCAGTGGCCTGGCCCTGCCCAAACCGCTGGTGCAAGCCTTCCAGTGGCCGGAAATCCGCAATGCCTGCACCGTCGATGCGGTGATCACCGTGGTCGACAGTCCGGCCGTGGCCGCCGGCACCTTCGCCGCCTACCCGGACCAGGTCGACGCCCAGCGCAAGCTGGACCCCAACCTGGACCACGAATCCCCGCTGCACGAGCTGTTCGCCGACCAGCTGGCCAGTGCCGATCTGGTGGTGCTGAACAAGGCTGACCTGATCGACGCCGAGGGCCTGGCCAAGGTCCGCGCCGAAGTCGCCGAAGAACTGCCGCCGGCCGTCAAGGTGATCGAGGCCAGCAGCGGTCGCCTGCCGCTGGATGTGTTGCTGGGCGTAGGGGCCGAGTCCGAAGTGCATATCGATGGCCGTCGCACCCACCACGATTCGCACCACGACGGCGACGATCATGACGATCATGATCATGACGCCTTCGACTCCATCTCCATCGACCTGCCTGAAGCGGACGAAAGCCTGCTGCTCGATGCCCTGACGCAGTTGGTCACCGAGTTCGGCATCCTGCGTGCCAAAGGTTTTGCCGCGATCCCCGGCAAGCCGATGCGCCTGTTGATCCAAGGTGTGGGCACGCGCTTCGACAAGCACTTCGACCGCGCCTGGCGCAGCGACGAGCCGCGCATCACCCGCCTGGTGCTGATCGGCCAGGACCTCGACGCGGCACAGTTGGAAGCGCGCCTGCGCCAGGCCCTGGGCGCCTGATCCATGCACCTGCTGCGGACCCAGCCCGGCGGCTTCGTGCCGGACGACAGCATTGCCGACCTCGGCCAGACGCCCGCCGAGCTGGTGATTCTCTGCAGCGGTGACTCTCACCTGGCACTGCTCGCCGAAACCGCCGAGCAGCTGCCGGACGATTTCCCCAGCCTGCGCCTGGCCAACCCCATGCAGGTGCAGAACCACGCCTCCGTCGACCTGTACATCGATGAGGTGTTGCGTCACGCCAAGGTGATCCTGGTGTCGCTGCACGGCGGTGTCGGCTACTGGCGCTATGGCGTAGAACAGTTGGTCGAACTCGCGGCGCGTGGCGTGCAGTTGATCCTGGTGCCCGGCGATGACCGCCCCGACCCTGAGCTGACGCAGTTGGGCACGGTGCCGACCGAGCAGGCCGAGCGGCTCTGGCACTACCTGCGCCAGGGCGGCAAGGCCAATGCGGTCAACCTGTTCAATTGCCTGGCCAGCCAGTGGCTGGGGCGCGACTATGCCTGGGACGAACCCCAGCCGCTGCCGCGCACCACGGTCTACCACCCCGGCAAGCCCAGTGCAGGGCTTGAAGACTGGTTCCCCGAGTGGCACCCGGAGCATCCGGTGGCGCCGATCCTGTTCTACCGCTCGCACCTGCAGGCCGCCAACACCGCGTTCATCGATGTGTTCTGCCAGCGCGTGCAGGCGGCCGGGCTGAACCCATTGCCGATCGCAGTCGCCAGCCTCAAGGAGTCGGCCTGTCTGGAACAGGTCGAGGCGTGGCTCGACGAGGTCGGCGCCGAGGTGGTGATCAACACCACAGGCTTTGCCTTGTCCAGCCCGGAGCGGCCCAATCTGCGCCCGCTGCGCCGCGACGTGCCGGTGTTGCAGGCGATCTGCGCCCAGGACAACCAGCCCGGCTGGGAAGCCAGCGAGCAGGGCTTGGGCGCGCGCGACCTGGCGATGCACATCGCCTTGCCGGAGCTGGACGGGCGCATCATCACCCGGCCGGTCAGCTTCAAGGACCTGGCCTGGCGCAGCGAGCGCAGCCAGTCCGATGTGGTCTGCTACAAGGCCCATCCCGAACGCATGGATTTCGTCGCCGAACTGGCGCGGCGCTGGGTCGAGCTGGCGCGACTGCCCAATGCCCAGAAGCGTGTGGCGCTGGTGCTGGCCAACTATCCGACCCGCGACGGGCGTATCGGCAATGGCGTAGGGCTCGACACGCCGGGCGCCGCGCTCAACATCCTGCATGCCCTGCAGGCCGAGGGCTACCCGGTTGCGGGCCTGCCGCAGACGGGCACGGCGCTGATCCACGAACTGCTCGGCGGCGTGACCAACGACCTGGACCACCTCGACCAGCGTCCCTGTGCCCAGAGCCTGTCCCTGGGCGACTACCTCGCGGCCTTCGCCTGCCTGCCCGAGGCCAACCAGCAGGCAGTGCGCGAACGCTGGGGCTCGCCCGAGCAAGACCCGATGTTCCGCAACGGCCGGATGATGATCGCCGGTCTGCGCTACGGCCTGACCTTCGTCGGCATCCAGCCGGCCCGGGGCTACCAGGTAGACCCGAGCGCGGTGTATCACGACCCGGACCTGGTGCCGCCGCACGGCTACCTGGCGTTCCATTTCTGGTTGCGCAACGGCTTTGCCGCCGATGCGCTGATCCATGTCGGCAAGCACGGCAACCTGGAGTGGCTGCCCGGCAAGGGCGTCGGACTGTCCGCCGAGTGCTGGCCGGATGCGCTGCTCGGCCCACTGCCGAACATCTACCCGTTCATCGTCAACGACCCCGGTGAAGGTGCCCAGGCCAAGCGCCGCACCCAGGCGGTGATCATCGATCACCTGATGCCGCCGCTGACCCGCGCCGAAACCTACGGGCCGCTGCGGCATCTGGAGCAGTTGGCCGACGAATACTACGAGGCGCAACTGCTCGACCCGCGCCGCGCCCGCGAGCTGCAGCGCGACATTCTCGAACTGGTCAAGGCCAACCATATCGACCGTGACCTGCAGCTCGAAGGGCAACTGGACGATGCGGCTGTCTGGCTGCCGCGCCTGGACACTTATTTATGCGACTTGAAAGAGTCGCAGATTCGCGATGGCTTGCATGTCTTTGGTCAGTCGCCGCAAGGCCGCCTGCGCAGCGATACGCTGCTGGCGCTGCTGCGGGTCGATCGTGGTGACGGCCGCGGCGGCAACGCCAGCCTGCTGCGCGCACTGGCACGTGCTCTGGAACTGGCGTTCGACCCGCTGGACTGCGACCTTGGTCAGGCTTGGCAAGGGCCGCGTCCCGAGCTGCTGCAGGCGCTGGATGCTGCGTTGTGGCGCACCCAGGGTGATACCCGTGAACGTCTGGAGATGCTCGCCCTGGCCCTGATCGAAGGGCGCCTGGCAGCACCCGATACCGCGCAATGGCAGGCGGTGCATGCCGTGCTGCAGGCACTCGCCGACGAAGTCGCGCCGAACCTGGATGCTTGTGGCGCCGCCGAGATCGACGGCCTGCTCGCGGCCCTGGCCGGGCGTTTTGTGCCGGCAGGCCCCAGCGGCGCACCCAGTCGCGGGCGTCTGGACGTGCTGCCTACCGGACGCAACTTCTATACCGTGGATGTGCGCAACCTGCCCACCACCACCGCCTGGCGCCTGGGCTTTGCCTCGGCCAGCCTGATCCTCGAGCGCCACCTGCAGGAGCATGGTGATCACCTGCGTCAGCTCGGGCTGTCGGTCTGGGGCACGGCGACCATGCGCACCGGCGGTGACGATATCGCCCAGGCCATGGCGCTGATGGGGGTGAGGCCGGTATGGGCCACCGGCAGCCAGCGGGTCGATGACTTCGAAATCCTGCCCCTGAGCCTGCTCGATCGCCCGCGGGTCGATGTAACCTTGCGCGTGTCGGGGTTCTTCCGCGATGCCTTCGGCAACCTGATCCGCCTGTTCGACGCGGCGGTACAGGCCGTGGCGGCGCTGGATGAGCCGGACGACCTCAACCCGTTGGCTGCCCGTGTGCGTGCCGAGCGCGCGGCGCTGCTGGCGCAGGGTGTCGATGTCGAGCAGGCCTCGCGCCAGGCGGGTTGGCGGGTTTTCGGCGCCAAGCCGGGTGCCTATGGCGCGGGTGTGCAGAACGCCATCGACGGACGCCTCTGGCAGGGGCGCGCCGACTTGGCCGAGGTCTACCTCAATCATGGCGGCTATGCCTATGGTGCTGCCGATGAAGGCACGCCGGCACGGGCCCAGTTCGCCCAGCGCCTGGGGCAGGTCCAGGCGGTGTTGCAGAACCAGGACAACCACGAGCACGACCTGCTCGACTCCAACGACTACTACCAGTTCCAGGGCGGCATGCTCGCAGCTGCCGAAACCCTGGCCGGCGCCACGGTCGCCAGCTACCACGGCGACCACAGCCAGGTCGATCGCCCGCGTATCCGCACCCTCAAGGAGGAGCTGAACCGGGTGATCCGCGCGCGTGCGCTGAACCCGAAGTGGATCGACGGGGTCAAGCGTCACGGCTATAAAGGTGCCTTCGAACTGGCGGCGACGGTCGACAACCTGTTCGCCTTCGATGCCACCACTCACCTGATCGACGATCACCATTACCAGTCGCTGGCCGATGCCTACGTGCTCGATCCGGCGACCCGAGCATTCATGCGCGAGCATAACCCGCACGCCTTGCACGATCTGACCGAACGGTTGCTGGAAGCCCAGCAGCGCGGTCTGTGGCAGGCGCCGGGCGATTACCGCGAGGCCCTCGAGCAGCAGTTGCTCGACGGCGAGGAAGAGGCCTGAAATGACCGAACCCCTGCAGTTCCCCCTGGCCGCCGTGGTCGGTGCCGAAGACCTCAAGCTGGCGCTGTGCCTGACCGCCATCGACCCGAAGATCGGCGGTGTGCTGATCGAAGGTCCGCGTGGCATGGCCAAGAGCACCTTGGCCCGGGGCCTGGCCGACCTGCTCGGCGCAGGCCCTTTCGTCACCCTGCCGCTGGGCGCGACCGAAGAGCGGCTGGTCGGTACTCTGGATCTTGATGCTGCGCTGGGGCAGGGCAAGGCACGCTTCTCGGCGGGCGTGCTGGCCCAGGCGGATGGTGGGGTGCTCTATGTGGATGAGGTCAACCTGCTGCCCGACCCACTGGTGGACCTGCTGCTGGATGTGGCGGCCAGCGGCACCAACCGTGTCGAGCGCGACGGCATCTCGCACCGTCACGCCGCGCGTTTCGTGCTGATCGGCACCATGAATCCGGAAGAGGGCGAGCTGCGTCCGCAGTTGCTCGACCGTTTCGGCTTGAACATCGCCCTTGAAGGCGCGCCTGAGCCGAACGACCGTCAGCAGATCATCCGCCGCCGCCTGGCATTCGACAGCGACCCCGAGGCCTTCTGCGCGCAGTGGGCAGCGGCCCAGGCGCAGTTGCGCGACCGCTGCCAGCACGCGCGTGAGCGCCTGCCGGCCATTGCCCTGGACGACCAGGCGCTGGCCTGGATCACCGAGCGTTGTTTCGCTGCGGGTGTCGATGGCCTGCGTGCCGACCTGGTCTGGTTGCGGGCGGCACGCGCCCATGCCGCGTGGCGCGGTGCTGCGGCCATCGGCGAGGAAGATGTAGAGGCTGTGGCCGAATTTGCCTTGCGCCATCGCCGCCGTAGTGCAGAGCCGCCCGCTGGCTCGAACACGCCACCTCAGGGCGGCCAGCAGTCGCAAGACCCGAGTGGACAAGGTGACTGGGGGGCAATGGAGGCACAACCGGTGAGCGCAGGTGCCCGGCGCGAGGTGCCGAACTGGGCAAAAAAGCCCTGAGCATCCGCGCACGAAGTGGTTCAGCGGCGGATGCCAGGCCCCGTGCCGGAAAACTGACAGGTGCCAGCCGTGGACGCGCCCGTGCAGCCGCTGACGGTCGGGTCGCCTGGCTGCCGACCCTGCTCAAGGGGCGGCCGCGCCGTGTCGAGGACCTGTGCTGGCAGCAACGCCGTGGGCAAGCGCCGGAACTGTGGTTGGTGATCGTCGATGCGTCGGCGTCAACCCGCCGCCACCAATCCCTTGCGCAAGCCAAGGGGCTGCTGGAGACCTTCTTCGACCAGGCCTACCGCCAGCGTGCGCGCCTGGCGTTGCTGACCGCCAGCGGCAGCACGCCACAGTGGCAGCGTCATGGCCTGAAGGCTTCGGCTGCGCTTCAGCCCTGGCTGCGTGCGCTCGGGGCGGGGGGCGGCACGCCGTTGCTCGCGGCCCTGGAAGAGGCGCGCCAGTGGTTGCTGCGCCGTGGCAAAGCGCACCCCGGGGAGGTCCAGCGCTGCCTGGTGCTGACCGACGGGCGCCTGCAACGCTGGAAGCCTGTGCAGCCGATGCCCTGTGCCTGCGTGCTGGTCGATATCGAGACGGCGCCGGTGCGCCTGGGGCGGGCACGGCAACTCGCTGCGCAACTGCAGGCGGATTACCAGCATGTCGAGCAGTTCAACGTTGTTGAATAAAGTGGGCGCGCGACAATAAGTCGCACAAACTGAAAGTTGCCGAAGCGGCAGGGGGAAAGTTGCACAAGTGCGCGACAAGACGCGCACCTGTGCGACGGCAAGTTATGCCTTGGGCATGGACCAGGGTTGCAGGTCGTAGCCTTTTTCGAACAGCTCGGCGCGGACTTCCTCGATCAGGCTGGCCCATTGCGCAGGGTCCGAATAGATGCGCGAGGATACCTGCTTGCTGCCGATGCGGGTGCTGGTCCGGTCGATCACTGCCAGGCTCAGTTCACCAGTACCGTTGGGTGCATCCCAGGCAACGCACTGGAAGGGTTCGAAGGCGTGGTCGGCGATCAGCAGTGCTTCGTTGACACGGAGCGGGGCATTCATGGTTCGGTCTCTCTTGTAGTCCCAAACAGCAAATGTGTGTCCGCGCAGGGTAAAGAAATGAACGATTGCAGCGCGGGGTTATTGGTACTGATGCTCCGGGTCGTGGGTGAAGTCACATGGCAGTCGAAAATTTTTTTATAACGGTAAAAGTTATCCGTTGTATGTGCCGCCTGTGACGCCGGTTATTGGCAAAAATTCCAGGTTCGCTTTGTGTGACGGCATTTGGCAGACAAACGGTAGTGGGCACCGTCAGGTTCGTTGCTACTGTTAATTCGGGCGCCGCAACTTACTGTTTCTAATTAAAAAACTGAAAATTGGCGCCAAGGATAGGTCATGCTTGAACCTGCATCCCAACGCCGTCTGCTGATTGTCGACCCCTGCGACGATTGCCACCGTCTACTGCCGGGCCTGCGGGGCGCCGGTTGGGATGTGCGCAGTTGCACCCTGGGCGCTGCGCTCGAACATCCTTGTGACGTCGGCCTGTTGCGATTGCAGGCCTCGCACCTGCGTCACCAGGATGCCGTCAAGGATCTGATCAAGCGCAGCAATACCGAATGGATCGCCGTGCTCAGCGCCGAAGAGTTGCGCATGCAGAACGTCGGCGATTTCGTCTGTGAGTGGTTCTTTGACTTCCATACCCTGCCATTCGATGTTTCCCGGGTGCAGGTCACCCTCGGGCGGGCGTTCGGCATGGCGCGCCTGCGTGGCAAGGGGGCAGTGCGGGTCGATGAGCCCGAGCACGAACTGCTCGGCGAGAGCCGACCCATCCGCGAGTTACGCAAGCTGCTCGGCAAGCTGGCGCCGACCGAGTCGCCCGTACTGATCCGTGGCGAGAGCGGCACCGGCAAGGAGCTGGTGGCGCGTACGCTGCATCGTCAGTCGCAGCGGCATGACAAGCCATTCATTGCCATCAATTGCGGGGCCATCCCCGAGCATCTGATCCAGTCCGAGCTGTTTGGCCACGAGAAAGGTGCCTTTACCGGCGCGCATCAACGCAAGGTCGGGCGTATCGAGGCGGCGCACGGCGGTACGCTGTTCCTCGACGAGATTGGCGACCTGCCTCTGGAGTTGCAGGCCAATCTGCTGCGTTTTCTGCAGGAAAAGCACATCGAGCGCGTCGGCGGCAGCCAGCCGATTCCGGTGGATGCGCGGGTGCTGGCGGCGACCCACGTGGACCTGGAACAGGCGATCGAGCGTGGCAGGTTTCGTGAAGACCTGTACTACCGGCTCAATGTTCTGCAAGTGGTGACTGCGCCTCTGCGCGACCGCCACGGTGACCTGTCGATGCTGGCCAGCCATTTCTCGCATTTTTACAGCCTGGAAACCGGGCGCCGGCCGCGTTCGTTCAGCGACAATGCCCTGGCGGCCATGGGGCGCCACGAGTGGCCGGGCAACGTACGCGAACTGGCCAACCGTGTACGTCGCGGACTGGTGCTGGCCGAGGGACGGCAGATCGAGGCGCAGGATCTGGGGTTGCAGGTGCTGGAGGAAGCCGAGGCGCCGCTAGGGACGCTGGAGGACTACAAGCACCGGGCTGAACGCCAGGCGCTGTGCGATGTGCTCAACCGCCACAGTGACAACATGAGCATCGCGGCGAAGGTGCTGGGGGTTTCCCGACCGACCTTCTACCGCTTGCTGCACAAGCATCAGATCCGCTGAATCCTGCAGGAGCGGCGGTTCGGCGCTCCGACTTGCCCGCGAAAAAGACACCGCGATGCCTGGCACGGATCACGCCCGCTTTTGATTCAACTCGACTGCGCGATGTGGCCGTCGTCCTGTATTTCCTCGATCACGTCCTCTTCTCCCGGCAGGGCGGTGATCACGCTGAAATCGCTGACTTCCACTTCACCCCCGCCATAGCCGAGCAGGTGGAAGGAGAACGCCTTGCGCTCGATGGGGTTGTCGAAGCCGAACTCCAGCTCCATCGGCTGGTCGGCCGTGACCAGGATCTCCTCGGGCAACCCCAGCGGTACGTCCTGTTCCTGCTGCTTGGCCTTGAGCTGGATGTGCGCCCGGTGGGCAGGGTCGAGCGAGCGCACCTTGACCCGCACCCGGGTGTGCGAACCTTGGGGCATTTCCAGGTACTGCGCGCCGATCAGATTGTCGGCCCAGTCGTCACGAATGCGCTTGTGCAGAGGAATGGCCGACGGCCCGCCAAATTGGTAGCGCAGGTTCAACGGGGTTTGCAGCAACGATTGGTCCAGCACGCCGGCCAGCGCTGTGATCTGGCGGCCCAGCGAGGCTTCGCCGCGGCCGAGGAACTGCGCCTGGTCGGCGAGGAATCCCTCGCTTGCGTAGCGTCGGCAGCGTTGCTGGAAGTCGCATTCGCTGAAGGTGCCGCGGCCATCGTGGTAGCGCAGCATGCCGTTGGTGAAAGAGATCATTTCCCGGCCGCTGTCGTAGTCGCGGTACAGCGAGCGACCGGCCAGGGCGGCGGGAATCGGCAGCGCGAAGTAGTCGAGCAGCGATGTGGCCAGGTCGACATGGCCGTAGGTGCCGGGCTTGATCTTCGGCAACTGTGCCTGTTCGGGTGCGAGGGTGAGGTTGAAGCCCCAGGACGAGGCCAGGCGCACACCGTCGATGCCGTGGGACTCGTCCGAAGTGATGACCACCAGGGTGTCCTTGAGCACGCCCTGGCGTTCGAGGGCGTCGAGGAACGCGCCCAGGGCGTCGTCCAGGTAGGCGACCGCCGCCTGTTTGGCGCTGTCGTAGCGTTGCAGGTAATCGTCTGGTGCGGAGTAGGGCTGGTGGGTGCCGACCGTGAGCAGGGTCAGCATCCACGGCTGGCGCTGTTTGCGCAGCTCACCGACATAGCCCAGCGCGCCCTCGAAGAAGGCCTTGTCGTCCTTGCCCCAGGGGAACTCGAGGTAGTTGTCGTTGCGGAACCACTCAAGGCCGTGCACCGAGTCGAAGCCGATGTGCGGCATGATCCGGTCCTTGGCCATGAAGCGCAGGCCGGCGCCCTGCAGGTAGTGGGTGCTGAAGCCGGCCTGGCGCAATTGTGCGGGCAGGCAGGCCTGGTTGCGCAGGTCCTGGGTCAGCAGCTCGACACCCTTGGGCGTGCCGTTGGCGAGCTTGTCGTAATCGCCGCAGAGCATGGCGTACAGGCCACGAATGGTCTGATGGGTGTGCAGGACATAATCGGGTGTGTTCATGCCGCGTTCGGCCCAGCGGCTGAGGTTGGGCATCAGGTCGTCATCGAAACGGCTGTGCAGGGCTTGCCGGTTGGCGCGCACATAGGCGCCGGGGATCCCTTCGAGGGTAATGACCAGCAGGTTGCGTGCGCTGCCGGGGGCTTCGAACAGCCTGCGGCCGTCGAGGTCGGCCTGGGTCAGGCCGGCGCTGGGCAGCGGTGTGACCGTCAGGTCGTGGCCCAGCCAGGCCTGTGCCTTGAGTTGCAGGTCGCTGGTGCCTGCCGAGAGCAGTTGATGGGAGAGATTGTACTGACGCCACTGGTCGGCATCGGAAGGTATCAGGTGCTCGCTGCCCCAGTGCGCGGCGAGCAGTACTGCAGGGGCGGCCCAGGCCGCACGTGGCAACGCCGGGGCGGGTTGGCCGCGCTGCAGCCAGCGGGTCAGCAGCCAGGCTGAAAGGGCGGCACCGAGGGTCCAGGGCAGCCAGGGATGAGCAAGGGCTCCGCCGGTGGAGTTTTCCATGAACTGTGGGTCGAACAGATAGCCCAGATCGCTGCTGTTCGGCAGGCGCCCGACCGCACTGACCAGCTCGGCCGAAGCCACCAGCAGCCCACCCCAGGCCAGCAGCACCGGCAGTGCCAGCCACCAGGGGCTGCGCTGCAACAGCAGTACCAGCAGGATGCCGATCGCCAGGTCCGATAGGTACCCCAGCGGATCGGACCAACCCAGCAGTGCGCGGGCGGCCAGGGGGATCACCACGACCAGCACTGCCAGGGTGGCGAGCCGAGCGCGGGGATGGCCAAGCATGTTCTTCACGAAACGTCCTTCCTTGCCATGAAACAGTCACAAAAATGTGCTGCATCATAACAGCCCCCTCACGGGAAGGCCGGACGCGACAAGGTTGGTTACCAATTGAAGTGCAGGGGCGCGAGGCGCCCCCGGGCTGGATGGATCAGAAGTAGTAGGGGAATTTCAGGCTGAAGGTGAAGTCCGGTGCATCGTCGGTCAGGCCGATCGACAGGTTCGGCACGATGGTCAGGTTGTCGGTGGCCGCGAGGGTCATGCCGACGTTGAAGTAGGCGGCATTGGCATCGCTGCTCTTGACGTCGGCCCAGCTGTCGCCGGTTTCCGCAGACTTGATCCGCGAACGCCGGGCGATCAGGTCCGAGACCGAGAACGACATCGACATCTTCTCGTTGAGGGCGAAGGCCACGCCTGCACCGATCTGGAAGCTGTCGCCGATCTTCACCTTGCCCGGTACTTTCTGGTTGATCGTCGAGCTGACGTCGCTGAACGAATCCTCGAAGGTGTGGGTGTACGACAGGCTGCCGAACAGCACTGCCGGGTCGAAGGTCTTGACCAGCGAGATGCCCGGGGTGATCGACCAGACACCGTTGCCGGTGGGCAGGTCTTCTGGGTAGCTGAGGCTGTCGTTCTCGGTGTCGCGCAGCAGCTTGATACCGAATGGATCCTTGCCGGTCGGTGCCTTGACCCGCACGCTGAACACCGCATCCGGGGTGTTCTCCGACTCGTCGAGGAACTTGTAGGCCACGCCGAAGTTGACGTCGCCAAGGGTTGGGTCGCGGGTAATGGTGCGTTCGGAAATGCCCTGGGCGTTACCGCCGACACCCCCGGACTGGTAGGTCGACTCGCGGTAGACGATCGGCACGTTCACGTCGAACTGCCAGCGGTTGTCGAGGTTGTAGCGCGCGGTGAGGTCGAGCGTCCAGTTGTCGGCCTTGATCCGGTCCAGGTTGATGTTGCCCAGGAAGATCGAGTCCAGCGCGAGGAAGCCGTTGAGGATCAGTTGGCGGGTGTCGTAGCGGGCATAGGTAATGCCGGTCTCGACGCTGAACTTGCCGCCACCGAAGAAGCCACTGGCTTCGTCGTAGAGGTTGGACACACTCTGCGCCGGCTCCGAATCATCCTTGAGCGACTCGCCATAGGATGAACCGCTGCCGCCAGATGCGGCGATCGCCTGGTTGTTGCGCGGCTCGGAGGCCGGCGAGCGGGTCAGGCGCTTGGGGGGTGGGGCGGCGGGCTGCTCTTCGACCTGGCGAACGCGCTGTTCGAGCACCATCAGCGCCTGTTGCTGCGCTTCGTAGCGCTGCTTGAGCGCAGCCAGTTCGGCTTTCAGCGCGTCTACCTGAGGGTCACTGGCTGCGTAGAGCAGTGACGATGGTACCAAGGTCCCCAGGCAGACAACTGCCCCCAATGACAACGATCGATGCATAAGTTAGCCGTCCCTTCCAACTGCGATGATTGAGACGAAGCGTAGATCAATATCCTGAAACACGAAGGCCCTTGAGTTGATCAAGATTGCAGTTCAGCGCACCTGCCGAAGGCAGGTTGTCGCGCAGCACCACATTGAGCTGTGTCAGGTTGCTGACCGCGTTGCTGCCGCCCAGCAAGGTGGTGGCCTGGAGCAGCCCACCATCGGCCAGGCGTTGCAGGCTTTGCCCTTGATTGTTGTTGGCCTGGATGGCCATCTGGATCCCGCTGCCACTGTTCGAGACGCTGAGCGTGCCGGCGTTGTTGCTGGTGCTGAGGGTGGTGCCTGCGGCCAGGACCTGGCCTTGCGGTACGCCGGCATCAGCGACCTGGCTGGCCTCGCGAACATTGATGGCGACATCGTTATAGGCGCTGTTGTTGTCGCCGGCCGCGCGCACCGACTGGGTCACGCCCTGGGTAGTGTTGACCAGGCCTGCGCCGCCGTTGACCAGGCCATTGCCGCGGCCAGGGGCGTTGCCCGAGCCGTTCTCGCCGGTCATCGACACGTAGAACTGCGGTTTGATCACGTTCTGCTGGACCTGCAGGGTCGTCGTGGCGCCGATGCGATCACCGGCGGCGTTCTGCCAGGTGCTGCTCATGACGACACCGAAACTGATGATCCGTCCCGGCATCACGTACTTCCCACGCAGTTGGGCAAGCTCCTGGTCCTTGACCTCGATGGGCTTGAACACCTGTGCGTGGGCGGGGAGGCTGGCAGCCAGGCATGCTGCGACCAGCCAGGTGGTAGTCTTCATCGCTGCTCCCCGGGACTTCGTGCCCCTTGTAATCGTCAGAAGAAATCGCTCTGGATGAAACCGAACTCCATCAGTTGCGCGTCTTCTACCGGATAGAAACCGTTGACGCGGTTCTTCGCGGTCAGAGGTGCCGGCGGGTCGAGCAGGGCGTTGGCCTTGTCGTAGCCGGGGCCGATGACGGCGAAGATGATGCCGTTCCAGCCTTTGAGGAAATCATCGAATTTGTAGCGTTTGTGGCCCAGGACAGGGTCGCCGATATAGGCCCAGCCCTTGTCGATGCGCTGCAGCACCACGAAGTGCTTGTAGCCACGGATGTCCATCAGCACGATCACCGGAATGCTCACCTTTTCCAGGGTGTCGGGTTCGACCCGATAGCCCCGGGCGCGCATGCCGATGCTTTCGACGTAGCGCTTCATGTCGAGCATGGAGAAACCCTGCACCTTGACGGTGTCCTGGTCGGAATGGGCGAGCATGCCTTCGATGACCTGGTGTTCGTCCACGTCGAGCCAGTAGGCCTGCTTGAGGACGGTGGCCAGGGCGGCGGCGCCGCAGCTGAAATCGGTCTTCTGTTGCACAAGGTCGGCGAAGCGCCGCTCACGCAGGCTCTGCACCGGCTTGTAGACGAGGGTGCCGCCTGGCAAGGCGGCAATCGGCATCTGTGCCGCTTCTACGAGACCGGCCAGGAACATGAGTGTGGCAAGCAGGACAATGCGCATGACCTTCTCCACCGGGTAGAGACAGGGAAAGGGGCCCCGAAGGGCCCCGATCGGCTGCTGTTACATGCAGGCTTTGCAACCTGCGGCGATGGACAGCGAGTTGGTCTGCTGGTTGCCGCTGCCTGCCGAGACGTTGGCGCCAACGTTGCCCGACACGCCATTGAGCGAGTTGCTCAGGTTGGCGTTGTTGGTCACAGGGTTGCGCCAGCCGGTGGGGGTCAGGACCTGATAGGAGGCAACGCCGGCCAGGCCGAAGGTGCCTTCTTCGTGGAACTTCAGCGGGTCCTTGTCGACATGGGTGTTGCCATGGCGATCGCGGCTGCTTTCGTCTTCGACGTAGCCGTAGCCATTGCCTTGGTAGTGGCCGTAGGCAGCGAAGGTGGAGGTGAGGGTTTCCTTGCTGTAGGTACGGTCGGCCTTGTTGGTGACGTTCAGGCCGCCGACGTTCTGGTTGGCTGCACCGGTGGCGGCAGCGACACGGCCACCCGACACGGCGATGGCCATGTTGTTTTTCTGTTGGTTGAAGTCCCCGGCGGTCACGTTGATGCCGATGTTGCCGGAGCTGCCGTTGGCCGAACCGGTGAGGTTGGCGTTGTTGGAGGTCGAGTAGTTCTTGACGGTGTTGCCACTGTTGGTCTGAGTGGCTTGAGCCATGGCCACGGCACTGCCGAAGATGAAGTTCTCATCGGCGGTGGCGATCGCGGCAACGTTGTCCTGCTGGTTGCCGTCGCCGGCTGCGACGTTGGCGCCCAGGTTGCCTTGGGAACCGTTGGCCGAGTTGTCCATGCGGGCATCGTTGCGGGTGCCCTGGTTCAGCACACGGTTGCCGGAGTTGTTCTGGGTGTCCAGAACGGTGGCGGCGGAACCGGCGTTCACCAGCAGGGACAGCAGCAGGCTTTCGTTGTTGTTGTGGCCGTTGTTGTGGCCGCCGTGGTTGTCGTTGCCACGGCCGCCGGCTTGTGCAGCAACTGCCATGACCGCAGCGAGGGCGAATACCAGAGGCTTGAGTGCCATTTTTGGTTTCATGGTGTTTCTCCGCTTATATTTTCGTTGTTAAGTGTTGTGTTGCTGATCGGGTCAATCCGCGACCCGGACGCTCAGGGTGTTGGCCATTCGGTTGCCCACCCCGGCGCTCTGATTCAACTGGATCACGCCACGGCTGCCGGTGAAGGCCTGGTCACTGGTCGTGACCTGGCGACTGCCGGGTGTGTGATCAGTTGCGTCGGAGCTGTTGGCCAGCGAGACGTTCTGCTGGCTGAGAATGCTGTCGTCGATGCTCTGTGCAATTGCGCTGATGCTGATGCGCACCGCGTTGGCCTGCTGCGTGGCGGCGCCCGCCGATTGGTTGATGCCCAGCATGCCGTTGCCGTTGCTGAAGGCGTTGCCATTGATGCTGGCGTGGGCGTCGAGCGCACTGTTGGCGCGAAAGTCGCTGCGTTGGCGGATCTGCGTGCTGGCCTGGCCTTCGGTGCCGATGGCGATGGCTTTCACGTTGGCCTGTTGCAGGGCGTCTCCCGCGGCCTGGTTGATGTTGAGGTTGCCCTGGTAGGCGCGGCCACTGGCGTCGAGGGTGGCGTTGTCGACCACAGGGGAGCCGGCGAAGGCGCTGGCGCTGCAGCCCAGGGCCAGGCACAGCAGGGAGAGGTTGAGGGTCTGCATGATCATTGGCCCCGGGTCAGGATCTGCAGCGGCGCCATGCCGCGCTGAACGTTCTGGTTGACCGTGTTGGAGATGCTGTTGGCGCCGGACGCCCCGGCACCCGAACCGCCGGGCATGCCGGGCAATTGCGACTGGGCGGTGCCCATGCCGCGCAGGTTGCCGGAGTTGTCGGGCTGGAAGATGCGGCTGACGGTCGAACCGCTGGCGACGCTGGCGAAGTCGCCATCGGTCAGTTCGTTGTTGGTCTGGGCCTGGATGCGTGCCGACTCGTTGGTGTTGGCGGTGGTCGGGTAGGGGTCTGGCGTGCCGGTTCGGCGATCAGCCTGACGCGGCTGGACATCGCGGTTGAGGACGATCACCCCGTTGCCGCCAGCGAGGGCCGGCGGTGCAATCGATGTGGCGGCAAGGCAAGCCAGAACGAGCAGTGCAGGCAGTGTGTTGTGCTGGTTCCCCACGGCGGTGCTCCCTTTCTGTGCGCTGGCCCTTGAGCGTTGCCAGAACAGAGAGCGAAAGCCGTGCCGGTTTTGCTTTTTGCCGATTTATCAGCGGGTTGTGCGAGGACGGTGGCAGTGCCGGTTTTCTGCTGTATCAGCGTTGATACAAGGTGCCGGGTCGTCGCCCGTCAAGGGCCGAAGCACGGGCGATCTGGCGGGATGCGGAGGGGGTGTATCAGCACTGTGACAGTTCCCACGAAAGTGTGGGAAAGGCCCCGGCAATAGGGGTTTGATGGCGAGTGGGTGTATCAGTGAGTTAACAGCCCGGCCGGGCTGAGGGGCCGGGCTGGGCTCACCCCATGAGCTCGGCCACCGCCGCCAGCGCGTCATCCCGGCGCTGCTGCCAGTCCCCGTCAATCACCCGCAGTGGCTGGCGATGCTGTTGCAGCCAGTGCAGGCTGTCATCGAAGAACGCCTGGCGCTCCTCAAGCCGCGGCTGGCAGCGCTGGCCATCGCCGATCCATTCCACACCCTCGGGACTGAGCAGCAGGTGCAGGTCGTAGTGCCTGGCCAGCAGCGCTTGTTCCAGCCATGCAGGGCAGTCGCCGAACAACACGCGACTCCACAACATGTTGCTCAGCAGGTGGGTATCGAGGATCAGCAGCGAAGGCGAGGCTGCCCGCGCCTCGTCCTCCCAGGCCAGTTGCCCGCGGGCGATGGCCGGGATATCGGCGTAGCAGGTATCGCGCTGCTCGGTGTCGATGAAATGGCGTACGTATTCGCCGACGGTGATGCCACCGAAACGGTGCTGGATCTCGCCGCTGAGCCAGCTCTTGCCACTGGATTCAGGGCCGCACAGGACCAGGACCTTCATGCGCCGGCCAGCGCCGGATCGCGCCGCCACTCCAGCCAACCGCGCACGGCGATCAGGGTGAACAGGGCGTACAACGCGGCGGTCAGGTACAAGCCCTTGTACAGGAACAGTCCGACGAAGATCACATCGACCACGAACCACAACGCCCAGCATTGCAGGCGTTTTTGTGCCATCCACACCTGCGCGACCAGACTGAACCCGGTCAGCGCTGCATCCAGCCAGGGTTGGGCGGCGTCGGTCCAGTGGGCCATGGCGGCCCCCAGGGCGGCGCTCGCCAGCAGGCCCAAGCCCAGTCCGCGCAGCACCGTGGCGGTGTCCAGGCGTGATACCCGGCGCGCGTCCTCGACGCGGTCCGGCCGCGTCCATTGCCACCATCCATAGAGGTTGAGCACGGCATAGACCACTTGCAGGAGCATGTCCGAATACAGCTTCACGTCGTAGAAGATCCAGCTGTAGAGCAGCACCATCACCAGGCCGATCGGCCAGCACCAGATGTTCTGCCTGACCGTGAGCCAGACGGCGATGACGCCGAGCGCGGCGGCGAAGAGTTCGAGGCCGGACATCGGCGATCCTTCGGAAGGGAAAGGGCGCGATTGTAGCTTGAGGGCAGGGGAAGGTGAATCTCTGCAACAAGGGGCGCCGTAGCGCCCCCTGGAGGTCAGACCCTGAATTGACGCAGCAACTGCTCGAGCTCCTCGCTCAGGCGGGCCAGGGCAACACCGGCGTCGCTGGATTGGCGCGCCGCCTCGGCGGTCTGTTGCGAAAGGCCCGCGGTGTCGAGCACGTTGCGGTTGATTTCCTCGACCACATGGGACTGCTGCAGGGTGGCGCTGGCGATCGAGGTGTTCAGCGCTGCCAGGGTATGCAGTGCCTGTTCGATGGCCGCAAGGCTGGTGCCGGCTTCGCGGGCCTGTTCGACGGTCTGGCGCGATGCTTCGCTACTGGTGTCGATGGCCCGGACGGCGGCATCCGACTGGCCCTGCAGATGCTCGATCATGGTCTGGATCTCGGCAGTGGACTGCGCCGTGCGCTGGGCCAGCAGGCGTACCTCGTCGGCGACTACGGCAAAGCCGCGGCCCTGCTCGCCAGCGCGGGCGGCCTCGATGGCGGCGTTGAGGGCCAGCAGGTTGGTCTGCTCGGCGATCGAACGGATCACTTCCAGTACGCCACCAATCTTGGTGCTGTGCCCGGCCAGGTCGCGGATCACCCCCTGGGCCTGATCGATGGTCGCCGACAACCGGTCGATCTGCTGCAGGCTGCCATGGATCGCCTGCTGGCCCTGACCGACCTGCTGCTGCGCGGCGCGCATTTCCACGGCCGCCTGCTCGGCATTCTTCGCCACATCCTGCACCGCGTAGGTGACCTCGTTGACCGCCGTGGCCACCTGGTCCATCTGCAAGGATTGCTGGGCACTGCGCTGCTGGGCGCTGCCGGCGTTGTCGCCGACGTGCCCGGCAGACTGGGCCAAGGCATGGGCTGTGCCCTGCAACTGGCCGACCACGCCCTGCAGCTTGCCGTTGAAGCGGTTGAAGTACTCGCCCAGGTGGGTGATTTCGTCGCGTCCGTGGGTGTCCAGGCGGCGGGTCAGGTCGCTCTCGCCACTGGCGATGTTACCCATGGCCTGCACCGCCTCGTGCAGCGGACGGGCGATGCTGCGGGCGATCAGCCACACCACCAGCCCCATCACCAGGGCAATGACCAGTCCGACCAGCGAGGCCTCGCGGACCTGGCGGGCGAATTCGTCCTGGACGTCGTCGACGTAGACCCCTGAGCCGATGATCCAGCCCCAGGGTTTGAAAAGCTCTATATAGGAGGTCTTGGCCACCGGCTCGCTGGCGCCGGGCTTGGGCCAGCGGTAGTTGACCGGACCTGCGCCCTGGGCCTTGGCCAGGGTCACCATCTCGTTGAACACGGCAAAGCCGTCAGGATCGCGGATCGCCGACAGGTCCTGACCATCGAGCTTGGCGTTGACCGGATGCATGACCATCTTCGGTTGCAGGTCGTTGATCCAGAAATAGTCATCCTTGTCGTAGCGCAAGCTGCGCACCACCTGTAGCGCCTGCTGCTGGGCGCTTTGCCGATCGAGGCTGCCGGCGGCCTCCAGCCCCTGGTAGTAGGCGAGCACGCCCACGGCAGTCTCGACCACGTGCTGGGTCTTCTGCGCCTTGGCCTGGTACAGGTCGCCATGGATCTGGCGCAGCATCAGCAGCCCCAGGACCAACAGCATGGCGACGGCCACGAGCAGGATCAGCCACAGACGACGGCTGATCGACATCGATCTCAAGGTCTTCATCAAAAGGTCACTCCATGTCTTGTTCTTTTTATATGAGCAGCATCCAACCATGACCGGATGCCTGCAACCCAGTCGACCAACGGCTAAGTGCCGGGCTCGACAATCCATGTTGCATCCCGCGCAAGCCTTCGTGCAGGGCCTCTGATAGGATTTCGGCCGCGCAAGATGAAACCTTTAGCCGCGGCGCACTTTTTCGCTGGTGTTGTGACTAACGAAGGCTGTAAAACACGCGTCGCCGCGCGTGCGGTGAATATTTGTAATCGAAAAGAACTAGGGTGCTGCCAGGAGCAGTGTCCATTGGGGGAGTTGATGGATTTTTGGAGTGCCTTCCAGGCAATCATCCTGGGTATCGTCGAGGGCTTGACCGAGTTCCTGCCGATTTCCAGTACCGGCCACCAGATCATCGTGGCCGACCTGATCGATTTTGGCGGTGAGCGCGCGATGGCGTTCAACATCATCATTCAGCTGGGCGCGATCCTGGCGGTGGTGTGGGAGTTTCGCAGCAAGATTTTCGAAGTGGTATTCGGCCTGTCGAGCCAGCCCAGGGCGCGGCGCTTCACGGCCAACCTGCTGATCGCCTTCCTGCCGGCGGTAGTGCTTGGCGTACTGTTCGCCGACCTGATCCACGAGTACCTGTTCAACCCGATCACCGTGGCGGTGGCGTTGGTGGTGGGTGGCTTCATCATGCTCTGGGCCGAGCGCCGCGATCACCGTATCGAGGTCGACCATGTCGACGACATGCGCTGGTCCCATGCCCTGAAGGTTGGCCTGGTGCAGTGCCTGGCGATGATCCCGGGGACCTCGCGTTCGGGCTCGACCATCATCGGCGGCCTGCTGTTCGGCCTGTCGCGCAAGGCCGCGACCGAGTTCTCGTTCTTCCTGGCGATGCCGACCATGGTCGGTGCCGCGGTGTATTCGGGCTACAAGTACCGCGACCTGTTCCAGCCGGCCGACCTGCCGGTGTTCGCCATCGGCTTCGTGGTGTCGTTCATCTTCGCCATGATCGCGGTGCGTGCGTTGCTCAAGTTCATCGCCAACCACAGCTACGCGGTCTTTGCCTGGTACCGCATTGCCTTCGGCCTGCTGATCCTGGCGACCTGGCAGTTCGGCTGGGTTGACTGGGCCACGGCGCACGGCTGATGGCACGTGGGCAAAGTGCCGGGCGGCGCGACGCTGGCCAGGCAGGCGAGGGCGTGCGCAACCTGCGCCTGAAATTGCTGGTGCTGCTGGTCTTGTGCCTGCTACCGGGCGTGGGGGTGGCGCAGATGGCCTGGAGCGGCCAGTCCTGGCTGCCCCTGGCGCTGTATCCGGCGGCCAGCCTGATCTGCCTGTTGTTGTACTGGCAGGACAAGCGGCAGGCCCGCACCCAGGCCTGGCGTACGCCCGAGAAAATCCTCCACGCCAGCGAGCTGCTCGGTGGTTGGCCGGGGGCCTTGCTGGCGCAGCAACTGTTCCGGCACAAGACCCGCAAGCTGTCGTACCAGATGGTGTTCTGGGCAATCGTCGCGTTGCACCAGGTGTTCTGGCTGGATCGTCTGGTGCTGGGTGGGCGCTGGCTGGGGTTGATGGGCTGAGCGAGCGCCGCGCAATCCTCAGTCCGCCAACAAGCCCACCTGCAAGCGCTTGGGCAAGCGTCGCACCACCAGTTGGTGCGAACGCTGCAGCAGATCGGTCAACTCCTCCCGGCCCATGGGGTAGGGAGGCAGCATGCTGATCCAGCGCGCCCTCGCCAGATAAGGCGCCGGCCGTACGCCGGGACGGTCGCAATAACCGAGAAACAGCTCGTCGGCGACCTTGAACATCAAACCTGCTCCCGGCAGGTCAAGCACGGCGAACATCTTGTTGCCGGCCACCGAGAACACCCGGATTCCGCCCCATTTGTAATCTTCCCGCGCGCCGGGCAGGCTCAGGCAGAACGCTGCCACCTGCTCGGGGCTCATGCGTCGTTCAGACATAACGCTCTCCACAGGCCTCGAACGAGGCCGCCAGGTGATCGATCCATACCCGCACTGCAGGCAACACACCCCGTCGGTGCGGATACACTGCCTGCAGGTAACCCCCTGGCAGTGACCACTCCGGCAGCAGGTGCACCAGTTCGCCGCGCTCCAGTTCTTCTTCGCAATAGTTGCTTGGCAGGGCGGTAAAGCCCAGGCCTGCGCGGGCCGAGGCCTTGCGCACAACGAAGTCATCGATGGTCAGGCGCGGTTCCAGGGCGATCTCCTCCTCCTCACCGCCCGGCCCGATGAGGCGAAAGTGCACCAGGCGATCGGCATCCGCCGCTCCCAGCACCGGAAGCCCCGCCAATTGCGACGGGTGCTCGAGCCCGTCGGCGAATCCAGGTGCTGCCACCAGGTACATCTGCGCCTGGCGCAGGCGGCGGGTGGCCAGGGCCGGGTCCTCGTCCCCCAGGTCGCGCACCCGCAGCGCCACATCGATACCTTCGGCGATCAGGTCGACACGGCGATTGAGCAGCACCATCTCCAGTTGGACCAGCGGGTACTGGGCCAGAAAGCGGCTGATGATGTCGGGTAAAAAGGCATGTGCCAGGGCTACCGGGCTAGACACCCGCAGGCGTCCACGCGGCTCGCTGGTCATGCTGGCGACGGCTTCGTCGGCCATCTCGGCCTCCAGCAGCATGGCCTGGCAGTGGTGCAGGTAACGTTCGCCGACGGCGGTCAGCTTCAGTTGCCGGGTCGTGCGCTGCAGCAGGCGCGTGCCCAGGCGCTCCTCGAGTTCCGCGATACGCCGCGACAGGCGCGACTTGGGGATGCCCAACTGGCGCCCGGCGGCGGCGAAGCCACCGGCCTCGACCACTCGGGCGAAGTAGAAGAGGTCGTTGAGGTCTTGCATATGGATATCTCACTGTTCCATCAGTGGAACAAACTAACGCATTTTTGCCGACTAATCAGCTATTCGTCGCCTGTGTAGGATTCTCTCCATCGTGATCGCCCACCGCCGCGGTCTTCATTCACAGGAGAGTCCCATGAAACTGTTGCACATCGATTCGAGCATCCTGGGCGACAATTCCGCCTCCCGCCAGTTGAGCCGCGAAGTGGTCGATGCCTGGAAGGCCGCCGATCCTAGCGTCGAAGTCATCTACCGCGACCTCGCTGCCGATGCCATCAGCCACTTCTCGGCCGCGACCCTGGTTGCCGCCGGCACCCCCGAAGAAGCCCGTGACGCCGCCCTGGCCCACGAAGCCCGCCTGAGTGCCGAAACCCTGGCCGAGTTCCTCGCCGCCGACGCCGTGGTGATCGGTGCTCCGATGTACAACTTCACCGTGCCGACCCAGCTCAAGGCCTGGATCGATCGCGTTGCCGTCGCCGGTCAGACCTTCCGCTACACCGAAGCGGGCCCGGAAGGCCTGTGCGGCGACAAGAAAGTCGTGCTGGTGTCCACTGCCGGTGGCCTGCACCAGGGCCAGCCAAGCGGTGTCGGCCATGAAGACTTCCTCAAGGTGTTCCTGGGCTTCATCGGCATCACCGACCTGGAAATCGTCCGCGCCCACGGCCTGGCGTATGGCCCTGAGCATCGCAGCAAGGCCATCGACGCTGCCCAGGCGCAGATTGCCAACGAGCTGTTCGCCGCAGCCTGATCGAACCCCGAAAAAGCCGGCTGTCGCCTTGTGCGACAGCCGGCTTTTTCATGGATGTTTCATCTGTCGTCCATCGCGTAGCTTCTATGCTTATGCTACTCGTCCGCCTCGAGGGGAGAGACGCTCGCGATGAAAACCCGTGCCCTGTTGACGTTGCTCCTGCTCGGCGGCCTGCTGGCCCGTGCCGAGGCTTCACCCTGGGTGGCCGGCCTGCATCGCCTCACGCTTGCCGACCCGGTGGACGCCCAGCCCATGCAGGCCCTGGTGTTCTATCCCAGCAGCAGCCCGGCGCGGCCTACGCGCATCGAAGGCTACACCCTGCGGGTGGCCGAAGAGGCGCCGGTCGCCATGGGCCAGTTCCCGCTGCTGGTGGTCTCCCATGGCAATACCGGCACCCCGGTGGCGTTGCACGACCTGGCGACCTCGCTGGCCCGCCAGGGCTTCGTGGTGGTGGCCGTCACCCACCCGGGCGACAACCTTCGCGACCACAGTCGGCTGGGCAAGCTCAGCAACCTCTACGGCCGCCCCTTGCAGGTCAGCGCCGCGATCACCGCGGCGCGTGCGGATCACCTGCTCAGCCCCTACCTCAGCCAGGGCAAGGTTGGCGTGATCGGCTACTCGGCAGGCGGGGAGACCGCATTGATCCTGTCGGGCGCCCAGCCAGACCTTGAGCGACTGCGCAACTATTGCCTGGAACGGCCGATGGATGCCGATGCCTGCAAGACCCACGGCGTGTTGATCGCCGACCGCAGCGAGTTGACCCCGCAGTCCGACCCGCGTGTCGGTGCGGTGATGCTGATGGCGCCATTGAGCCTGATGTTTGGCCGCCATGCCCTGGCCGGCGTGCATGTGCCCGCACTGATCTACAGCGGCGACCAGGACCAGTTGCTTGCAGTCGACCGCAACGCCAGCGCCCTGGCGCGCAAGTTGCCGGTCACGCCCGACTACCGTCTGTTGTCTGGCGCTGGGCATTTCGTGTTCATGGCACCCTGCGACGACGAACAGCGCCAGCGCATGGCGGTGCTGTGCAAGGATGCCGACGGCATCGACCGTCGCCAGGTGCACCGGGGCCTGCAGAGCGAGGCTGCGGCGTTCTTCAGCCAGGCGCTGGGAGCCCCGGAGCCCGCCGAGCGTTCAGCGGCGGTCGGCGCGGCGAGCCAGCAGCAGGACCAGGCCCACCCCTGACAGCGCCAGCAGCGCTGCCACGCAGAAGATCGACGCGTACCCCAGGTGCACGGCTACCGCGCCCATTACCGGGCCGGCCAGGCCCAATGCCAGGTCGAAGAACACCGCGTAGGCCCCGAGCCCCGCGCCCCGGCTGGCGCTGGGCACCTGCCTGATCGCCTCCACGCCCAGCGCCGGATACACCAGCGACAAGCCAAAGCCGGTGAGCCCCGCCCCAACCAAAGCCCATCCCGGTGCAGGCGCCAGCCACAGCAGGGTTAGCCCCAGCACTTCGGTGGCCATGCACGCGATCGCCACGTTGTAGCCGCCGAAGCGGTTGACCGCGTTGACGAACAACAGCCGCGAGACGATGAAGCACAGGCCGAAGGCGCTCAGGCACCAGGCCGCGCCGACCCAGCCTTGCTCCAGGTAGTAGAGGGTGACGAAGGTGGTCAGGGTGCCGTAGCCGATCGACGCCAGTGTCAGCCCCATGCCGCAGGGTGCAACGCGGCCGAAGGCGGACCAGAAGGGCAGGCGCTCACCGCGAACCACTACCACGTCCGGGCGGCCGCGCAGCACCCACAGGGCCAGCAGCGCCATCACCAGCAAGGCCGGACCGAGGGCAACGAAGCTCAGTTGGCCGACCATCACCACCCCGGCGGGCGCGCCGATGGCGATGGCGCCATAGGAGGCGATGCCGTTCCAGGAGATCACCCGCGCGGTGTGCTCGGCACCGACCTGGCCGATGCCCCAGCTCAGCGTGGCGACGCCGATCAGGCCTTGGGCGACCCCCAGCAGCACACGCCCGGCCAGCAGCAACGCCAGGCTCAGCGAGGGCAGGGCGAGGGACCAGGCCGACAGCAGGGTCAGTACGCCGCAACCGGCAATGCCATACAGCCCATAGCGAATCGCCTGCTTGCCGCCCAGGCTATCGGCCACGCGACCGGCGAAGGGCCTGCTGAGCAAGGTGGCAAGGTACTGCAAGCCGATGGTCAGGCCAGCGATTACCGCACCCATGCCCAATTGGTCGTGTACATGGCCGGGCAGCACCGCGATGGGCAGGCCGATGCACAGGAAGGCGACGAAGGTGTAGAAGACGATCGAAAGGATCTGCAGGGTCAGGGCGGTGGTGCTGACGGGCGTTGGGTCTGGGGCGGTCATGGCGGTGTTCGCGGGCGGGCGGTGCAGCAATCATGGCTGGCTGGAGGGATAAAAGAAAGCAGCCTAACGATTTTCCCACACGATTCCTGTGCTTGAACCGGTGCCTGAACCGGCGTACCGTCTCCTTCCGTTTCCGCCAAGGAGTGCTCCATGCAAGGCAAGGCCCGCAAGGTCGTCCAGGCCATTCTCTACGAAGTCATCGCCGTGGCGTGCGTGGCGCCTGCGCTGTCGCTGATGTTCGACGCCGGCATGGCTCATTCGACGATACTCTCGATCCTGATGTCGGGCATCGCCATGAGCTGGAACATGGGCTACAACTGGGCCTTCGAGCGCTGGGAAGCACGCCAGGCGCAGCGTACCCGTACCTGGTTCCGCCGCTTACTGCATGCGCTGGGCTTCGAGGGTGGGCTGGTGCTGATCCTGCTGCCGCTGGTGGCGTTCTGGCTGGATATTAGCCTGTGGAGCGCGTTGCTCACCAACCTGGCCCTGTTCGTGTTCTTCTTCGTCTATGCCTTCGTCTTCCAGTGGGGCTTTGACAAGGTCTTCGACGTGCCGCTGTCGGCACAGCAACAGGCGCGCTGCTGAATGTTGACTTCCAACGGTTTGGCGGGATAAGTTCCTACACCATGAATACCTACTCGCCTGTGCGCACCTTCGGCCTGATTATTATTACCGCCATTATCGGATTGGCGGGCTAGCGCGCACTGGCACCGAAACCCGCCCTGGAGGCGGGTTTTTTCTTCTCGACTCCTGGGCATCTGCAAACCCCAGGAGTTATCGATGAGCAATCTGAGCGTCAGCCCCCGTTCCCCCGTCACGCCCCAGCAGCTGCTGTCGGAGCAGGTGCGGCGCATTCTTGCAGCGCCCGTGTACGACCTGGCCATCGAAACCCCGCTGCAGGCGGCCCCGGCGCTGTCCACCAGCCTCGGCAACCAGGTGTTGCTCAAGCGCGAAGACCTGCAACCGACCTTCTCGTTCAAGATCCGCGGTGCCTATACCCGGCTGTCGCGCCTGTCCCAGGTCCAGCGCGAGCGTGGCGTGATCACCGCTTCCGCCGGCAACCATGCTCAGGGCGTGGCGCTGGCCGCAGCGCACCTGGGCATGACGGCGACCATCGTCATGCCCACCACCACCCCTGAACTGAAGATCGCCGGTGTGCGCTCGCGCGGCGGCAACGTGGTGCTGCATGGCGAAAGTTTCCCCCATGCCTTGGCCCATGCGCTGCAACTGGCCGACCGCCAGGGAGCGACGTTCGTACCGCCGTTCGACGATCCGGACGTGATCGCCGGGCAGGGCACGGTGGCCATGGAGATCCTGCGCCAGCACCCGGGCGCCCTGGATGCGATCTTCGTCCCGGTCGGTGGCGGAGGTTTGATCGCGGGGATCGCCGCCTACGTGAAGTACTTGCGTCCGCAGGTCAAGGTGATCGGTGTCGAGCCCGAGGACTCCAACTGCCTGCAGGCCGCGCTGGCCGCTGGCGAGCGAGTGGTACTGGCGCAGGTCGGGACCTTTGCCGACGGCGTGGCGGTGGCCCAGGTCGGTGCCCATTGCTTCGAGTTGTGCCGGCATTTCGTCGACGAAGTGATCACCGTCAGCAGCGATGAGCTGTGCGCGGCGATCAAGGACATCTACGACGATACCCGCTCGATCACCGAACCATCCGGCGCGCTGGCCGTGGCCGGGATCAAGAAGTACGTGGCGCGAGACGGCGTTCGTGGGCAGACCCTGGTGGCCATCGACTCCGGGGCCAACATCAATTTCGACCGCCTGCGCCATGTGGCCGAACGTGCCGAACTCGGTGAGCAGCGTGAGGCGGTGATCGCGGTCACCATCCCTGAGCGGCCGGGGAGCTTTCGCGCTTTCTGCCAGGCCCTGGGCAAGCGCCAGGTGACCGAGTTCAACTACCGCTACCACCCTGGCAAGGAAGCCCGGCTGTTCGTTGGCGTGCAAACCCATCCGCAGCACGACCCGCGCGAGGGCCTGCTGGACAGCTTGCGGGCGCAGGGCTATGAGGTACTCGACCTGACCGACAACGAACTGGCCAAGCTGCATGTGCGCCACACTGTCGGCGGCCATGCTGCGCCGAGCGCCGACGAGCGGGTGCTGCGCTTCGAGTTCCCCGAACGCCCAGGTGCGTTGCTGGGCTTTCTCGAGCGCCTGGGCCAGAACTGGAACATCAGTCTGTTCCACTACCGTAACCATGGCGCTGCCGAGGCACGGGTATTCGCTGCGCTGGAGGTGCCAGCCGACGAGCAGGCCCTCATGCCCCAGGCGCTGCAGGCCATGGGTTATCGCTATTGGGATGAGACGGACAATCCGGCGTATCGGTTGTTTCTGGGGTAAACGAGTGCCGCTCATCGCGGACTGCCTGCGATGTCGACCGTTCAGTCACGGCGGCTTGTCCTGGATCAACATTCGTGTGGCAGTTAGGGCAGATCCTCGAAGGTAGACAGACAACAACCTGAGAGGATCTCGGCCATGAGCAGCACCTTCTTCATTCCACCCGTCAACATCATGGGCCTCGATTGCCTGGACGAAGCCATGGCGGCGATTGCCGGCTACGGCTTGCGCAAGGCGTTGATCGTGACTGACGAAGGCCTGTCCAGGGCCGGGGTCGCCAAGCGTATCGCCGGGCTACTGGCCGAGCGCGACATCGACTCGGCGATCTTCGACGGCGCCAAGCCCAACCCGAGCATCGCCAACGTCGAGGCGGGCCTGGCACTGTTGCAGCGCGAACGCTGCGACTGTGTGATCTCGCTCGGTGGCGGCTCGCCCCATGACTGCGCCAAGGGCATCGCCCTGTGCGCAACCAACGGCGGGCATATTCGCGACTACGAAGGCGTGGACCGTTCGGCCAAGCCGCAATTGCCGCTGATCGCCATCAACACCACGGCCGGTACGGCCAGCGAGATGACCCGTTTCTGCATCATCACCGACGAATCGCGCCATGTGAAAATGGCCATCGTCGACCGCAATGTCACGCCGATCCTCTCGGTGAACGATCCCGCACTGATGGTCGGCATGCCCAAGGGCCTGACCGCCGCCACCGGCATGGATGCGCTGACCCACGCCATCGAGGCCTATGTCTCCACGGCCGCCAACCCGATCACCGACGCCTGTGCACTCAAGGCCATCACGTTGATCAACGACAACCTGCGCCAGGCGGTTGCCGACGGCCAGGACTTGCAAGCCCGGGAGAACATGGCGTACGCCCAGTTCCTCGCCGGCATGGCCTTCAACAATGCTTCGCTGGGTTATGTGCATGCCATGGCGCATCAGCTCGGTGGCTACTACGACCTGCCGCATGGGGTCTGCAACGCGGTGTTGCTGCCGCATGTGCAGCGCTTCAATGCCCAGGTCAGCGCTGCGCGTCTGCGCGATGTGGCCAAGGCCATGGGCGTGAAGGTATGTGGGCTGACGGCAGAGCAGGGCGCGGGGGCGGCGATTTCGGCGATCGAGCATCTGGCCGTGGCGGTAGGGATCCCTTCCGGCCTGGCAGAGCTGGGGGCCAAGCGCGAAGATGTGCCGGTGTTGGCGGCCAATGCGTTGAAGGATGCCTGTGGGCTGACCAACCCGCGCAGTGCCAGCCAGGGGGAGATCGAAGCGATTTTCGAGGCGGCGTTCTAGTTGACTCAAGGAACAGACGGCCTGGGCAAGCAGCACAAGGCCGTGCTTCAGCGCTCACGCATGAAGAACCCCGCCACGTACTTGCGGAAGGTTTCCGGGCTCTTGAAGTCTGCGTAGCGCTTGAAGTTTTCCGTATCGGGCTCCGGGCCGAGCGGCTTTTCCAGCAGCGACACCGACAGCACGCGGTCCTGGTCGGAAGTCAGTACCAGCTCGTCCATCACCTCGCCACCGATCACCGGGCGGCGCATCAGCACTTTGACCCCCTTGCCCGCCATCCAGTCGATCAGCGAGACCAGGGCTTTCAGCGGTTCGCGCTCCTCGTCACGGTATACCGGGAACAAGTGCACGCGTGACAGCACCGGTACGCTGGCGACATGGATCAGTTCGTAGTAGTGGCTGCCGGCGGTGGCGGGCGAGTACAGCGCCAAGGCCAGCAGCGGGCCGCCGGTCTTGCTGCCACCCCAGAGCAAGTGATGGCCCTGGAAGTCGAAACCGTCTTCGCTACGGGCATTGAGCAGCTTGCGCCCCTTGATCTGCTCGACGCAGTCCAGCAACAGACCGTGGCGGCGGTGGTTGCCGAATACGGTGGATTCACGCAGGCGCGCCTTGAGCATCATCATGTGCTTCATGTCCAGGCGCGTTTCCAGGTAGTTGCTCGCCGGGACCCGCTCGAGCAGCGGATAGCGGCCAGCGACCCCGCGCAATTCGGCGAACTGCGCGGTCAGGTCCTTTTTCAGGTGCGTGGCGTAGACGTTCAGGCCGCTGGCCTCGATCCAGGTCAGCAGCAGCGACAGCAGGCGCTGTTGCTCGCGGCGCTCCCCGGCCTCACCGCCGATTCCGTTACCCGTGGTGGCGCGGTGGAAGTCGCCGAGCAGACGCAGCGGCGTGTCTGGTGGTAGCCAGGCGGCGGGCGGCGGTACGTCCTCGCTGCGCTCCATGGCTTCGCGCTCGTCCTTGGTGAAAGGGCAGCCGGGAGCATGCTCCGGGGTGTCGGGGTTATTGCGCAGGAACAAGGTGCCAGTGTTGCCGTTGAGGCTGACATTGAGCACCGGCAGGGCATCCTTGCGGCAATCGCAGGCCAGCCATTGATTGGCGCTGCGCACCTTCATCAGCCACTGGTTGGCTTGCAGCAGGCGCGGGCCAACCAGCGTGGCACTGGCAAACCCGGCCAGCAGTTCTTCTTCGGCCGGGGTGAGGGTGCGCACCTGCGCGCCGTTCTTTTCGATGATTCGCATTCAATAGCAGCTCCGAGCTACAAGCCTCAAGCTTCAAGCAAAGCCGCGGCGCTTTCAACTTCAAGCGTGCGGCTTGCGACTCCTCGCCCGTTCAGTTGCCGCCGAACAACTTGGCTGCGCGGGCGTGGATCTCTTCGGGGCTCAGGTCTTCCTTGTGGGTGGACACGAACCAGAGGTTGCCGAACGGGTCTTTCAAGGTACCGCTGCGATCGCCGTAGAACTGGTCCTGCACCTCTCGCAGTGGCGTGGCGCCGGCAGCGACGGCCTGGGCATAGACCTTGTCGCAGTCCTCGACATACAGGTGCAAGCCGATGGCAGCCCCTGGCAGCGACTGGCTGGCGGTGAGGCCACCGTCCATGTCGCAGGGGTCGGCGAGCATCAGCGAGGAGTCGCCGATTTTCAGCTCGGCATGACCGACGCGACCGTCGGGGCCGTCGAGGCGAAACATCTCGACGGCGCCAAAGGCTTGCTTGTAGAAGGCGATGGCCTTGGCGGCATCCTTGATACCCAGGTAGGGCGTGATGCTGTGCTGGCTTTCGGGGATGGGTTTGGCTGGCATTGCGCATACCTCCTGTGGAAGGTGGTCATTCGTCGAAACTGTATATTTGTACAGTTTCGACGAATGCGCAAATGCCGTTTTCCGATTAGGCGGCCCCTGGCTAGAAGATGTAGTCGGTGGTCAGGAAGCTGGACTGGCGATTGCGGATGATCTCGCTGATCAGCGTCTTGTTGGACTCCTGGAACTTGGTGGCCACCAGGGTACGGATCGAGAATACCCGCAGCGCGTCATGCACCGACAAGGTCCCTTCGGCGCTGTTCTTGCGGCCGTTGAACGGATAGGTGTCCGGGCCGCGCTGGCACTGGGCGTTGAGGTTGATGCGCCCGACCTGGTTGGCGAAGGTGTCGACCAACGCACCGACGGTCTGCGGGTCGTTGCCGAACAGGCTCAGTTGCTGGCCGTAGTCGGAGTCGAGCACATAGTCGATCACCGTCTGCAGGTCGCGATAGGGCACCACCGGCACCAGCGGGCCGAACTGCTCTTCGTGATAGACGCGCATCGACGGCGCCACCGGGTACAGCAGGGCGGGGTAGAAGAACGACCCCCGGCTCTGGCCGCCGCCCGGGTTGAGGATCTTCGCGCCGTGCGCCTGCGCGTCGGCGACCAGGCCATCGAGGTAGTCGACCTTGCCCGGCTCCGGCAGCGGCGTCAGTGCAACGCCGGGCTCCCAGGGCATGCCTGGCTTGAGTGCCGCAAGCTTGCGCTGGAATTTCTCGAGGAACGGCTCGACCACATCCTCGTGCACGAACAGGATCTTCAGTGCCGTGCAGCGCTGGCCGTTGAACGACAGGGCGCCGGTCAAGGCTTCATCGACGGCGTTGTCCAGGTCCACCTCGGGCAGCACGATCCCCGGATTCTTGGCATCCAGGCCCAGCGCCGCCCGCAGTCGATGGGGGCGCGGATGGAGCTTTTTCAGGTCGCTGGCGGCCTTGTGCGTGCCGATGAAGGCGAACACATCGACCTTGCCGCTGGCCATCAGCGCGCTGACCGTCTCGCGGCCGCGACCATAGATGACGTTGATCACTCCTGGCGGGAAGCTGTCGCGGAAGGCTTCGAGCAGTGGGCGGATCAGCAGCACACCGAACTTGGCCGGCTTGAACACCACGGTGTTGCCCATGATCAGCGCCGGGATCAACGTGGTGAAGGTCTCGTTGAGCGGATAGTTGTACGGTCCCATGCACAGCGCCACGCCCAGTGGTGCGCGGCGTATCTGGCCGAGTGTGCCCTGTTCCAGCTCGAAGCGGCTGGAGCGGCGGTCCAGGTCCTTGAGGGCGTTGATGGTATCGACGATGTAGTCGCAGGTGCGGTCGAACTCCTTTTCCGAGTCCTTGAGGTTCTTGCCGATCTCCCACATCAGCAGCTTGACCACGGCGCTGCGTTGTTCGCGCATGCGCGCCAGGAAGGCTTCGACATGCTGGATACGTTCGGCCACACGCATGTTCGGCCACACGCCGCGGCCCTTGTCGTAGGCTTGCACCGCGGCATCGAGGGCGGTGAGGGCGGTGTCGGCGTCGAGCAGCGGTGCGCTGCCGAGGATGACCTGGCGTTCCTGATCGCCCTCCTTGAGCCACACCGGGCTGCGCACCGTGGCCAGCGGCCCGTCCCAGCGCCTGAGCTGCCCTGCCACCAGATAGTCGCGTTGCTCCAGTGGCTCTCCCAGGCGCCAGGCCTCGGGGATGTCTTCTGGGGTGGGAAACAGCGAATCGAGCAGACGGTCCATGGGTACTGCACCTCACTTTTAGCTGATCAGGTGAAACGCTTCAGCCGAGCATGCACCTGCTATCGGAAATATTCCAGTCTGGTTGAAGTGCGATGATTCGCCATCGCCAAGCCGTCGGCGCCTGACAGGCGCCGACGGGTGGCCACGGTGTCTACTCTTCCGGTGACGGCGGCTCAGGCGACTCGGCGAGCTCGGCTTCGGGCGCCGGTGGGAACGGCAGTTCCAGCAAATGCTCGGCCCCCGCGGCAATCGCTTGCTCGCCCAATACCGCGTCTTGATCCATCAGGTGAAGGCGTCGCCAGATTTCCGTGAGGTTCGCCTCGGGGGCCGCATTGAACTGATCATCCTCGATCAGCGTCCTCAGGTCCCTGCGGTACTGGAGGGGCAGGCGATTCCAGACGCTGAAGTCTTCGTCGCTGGCCGTGGACAGCAAGGCTTCGTATTCATGCTCGGCGACCATCAGGTCTACGCCGAAACGCACGTAATAGGCATTGATCTGCGCAATCATGCCGTCGTCCATGTGTTGGCTTTCCAGCCTCATCACTTGGGCGAGCGGACGCGGCAGAGGTTGCGGCTGCGGCAGTTCGGTGAAGCGGTTTTCCGACAGGTTGACGATGTACGGGTTGCGCATGTTCGCCAGGCCAGCGGGCATTTCGGTCAGTTCGCAATTGCCGAGCTGCAGCGATTCCAGGTTGGGCAGGGCTTCCAGACCAGGGCTTGTCTGCAGCGGATTGTTGGTGAGGTCCAGAGTGCTGAGATTGACCATCTGGTTCAGCCTTTGCTGTGCCTGTTCGTTCCAGATCAGGTTGTTTCCCTCCAGGTCGAGCAGGCGTAGCGTTTGCGGGTTGCGCAGTTGCGGAAAGTGTTGCAGCGAGCACGCTTCCAGGCTCAGCGCATGCAGATTGGGCAGGCGTTCGAGCAACGAAGCGGGAAGGGTGCTGATTTGCGGGTTGCGGGCCAGGTCAAGAAGCTGGACGTGCGGGAAGTGGTGGGGGAGTTCCAGGCTGGCGAGGTCGGCGTCGGTGAGATCGAGGTCGGCCAGCTCCAGTGAAAACAGCCACTGTTCGCCCAGCGCTTGTCGACTCATGCCGCGCCAGCTGTTCAGCAGTCGTGTCATGGCCTGGGTTCGGGCAGGTGAGCCCTCGGCCCAGGCAGCGAAGTTGGCCGTCACTACTTGGTACTGCGCGTTCAGGGACGCCACGGCCTGATCCGGGCTCACTCCTTGCTCGCGACTCGCGGCAAAGAAGGCTTCGACGCCTTCGTCGTTCATGGCGGGGTAGATCTGCTGCACCTGGCGGTAAAGCGCCCGGTCGATCGGTTCGAGAGGTGGCGCAGGGACGACTGCCGGCTCAGGCTCGATCCCGGGTGCAGGGTTCGGATCCATCGGCGTTCCTCCACGAAGCCCCTGTTGCCTTAACCAGGCGAAGTCGCCGAATGGGCGCAGTTGCCGGGCCCAGGCCTGGCGGTCGGCGTCGACCAGGGCTGTCAGGCGCGCTCGCAGGCTGTCACCGGTGCTGGCCTCAAGTGCCAGCGCTGCACGCTCATTGGCTGACAGTATTTTCACCGCAGCCTGGCACAGATCGGCAGTGGCGGGTGTGGGGGCGGGGCGCTCGCCCAGATAGGGCTCGTACCCCTGAGCAGACTTGATGATGACCCGTATGCGCGTAGCGTAGCGGCTGCCAGCTACGGCAAGGGTGGGCCCATGGGGGCTGTCCGCTCGCAGCTCGATGCGCACATCCTGTGGCCAGCCTTTCAGCGCGGTCATGGCTTTGAGCGCAAGGCGTTCGCTGCGCGCGCTGGCCAGCTCGGGCAGGTACAGGCCTTCGAGGCCGCGGACAACCGGCAGCTGCGCCTCAAGGCCCTGCGCAAGTCTGGCCAGGCGTGCGGGGAGGGCTTGCCCTGTGCTCCAGGCCGCTTGCTCGGTCGTGGTCATCGAACCGAGCAGGCGCCTGCACAATGGCGCACCGAGTCTGGGGTAGTCCTGCAGCATCCGCGCTTCGTCGACATGGGCCGGCACACTGGCCTCGTAGCCTTCGGCGAACAGCCTGTCACGCTCGGCGGCGCTCGCTGTCGGATAGTGTTGTCCGACCTGCCGTTGCACGCGCAGGCGTGCCAAGGTGTCGGCCAGCAGCGGTAGGGTCTTGGCGTGGGTCAGGTGTACCTGGCGCAGCTGTGCTTCGTCCATGCCGCTGATACGTGCTGCCTGCTCCAGCTGCGCCGGGGTGAAGGCTTCGAGACGGCTGTCCAGGCGCCTCACCAGTGTCGCCAGTGGCCAGTCGCGTGGTTGTTCGTGCTCGGCGCGCCAGGCGCCTTCGTCATTGTGCTCCAGCAGCGGCTGGTAGGCCTCAGGTTCATCAGGATGAACGAGTCGCCAGCGCTGCAGCTGTGCGTCGAAGCGCCGCAGATATCGGTGGCCGTCCATGTGCACGGACTCCGGCGTGGCCTCGGAGGCCTGGACACGGTAGGGCGTCAGGTCGCCGCGCCAGAGGCGTTGGCTGCCATCGGCGCGGGTGATCGGATCGAGGCTCTCGAGCAACGGTGTGCGGGTAAGCGTGCGTACTACCTGTCCGCCGACATACAGCCCGGCGATCACTGCCAGGTTGAGGCCTACCACTTTCAGGTGCTGGAACGCCTCGTCGCGATCACCGACCTCCCAGGCCTCGTACCCTTCGTAGACTTCATGCAGCAATTGGCAGGCCGTTACCGCGACCATCAGTACACCCACTGCGGGGATGAACATGCCGATGGTCATCAGGGCATTCAAGCCCAGGCTCTCCCACATCTGCAGGCGCTTCTTGCGCGCCTGTTCGTCGGCTTGGGCCGTGGGCACGGCGAACAGCATTGCCTCGGCCTTGAGCCAGGCGAGATGGTCGGTGTACAGGAAGTCGAACAGCGGCCCTTCGATATCGTGCCGCTCCAGGTGCAGATCGGCGCCATCAGGCAGTGTCCAGGTCTGCTCATAGCCTGCGTGCGCATCGCTGCTGAGGTTCTGCCGGGCACGATCGAGGAACTGCAGGCGTTCTTCGCTGGCGATCAGCGCCAGGCAGCGTTTGCGAAAGGCGGGGTCGCAAAGGTCGGTCTGCAATTGCACCACCAGCGCCTGGTCACTGCTGAAGACACGGACGGCGGCTTCCTGACCTGGCAGATACAGCAGTCGACCGGCTTCACCCGCATCGACCAGCAGGGCCTCGTGCAGCGTCACGCCGAACAGTTGCAACTGTTGGCAAGGCAGGGCCGATCCGTCATCGAGCAGTTGCTGGATGCAATCTCGTGCGTTGCCGCCGATCCGATGCTGCAGTCGCGCCAGGTCTGCCGCCAGTTGCAGGTTGCTTTGGTAGAGCCTGATCGCGGCGGGGCGGACACCGGGCGGGCTGAACCTGGCTTGCAGGTGCTCCTGGTAGCGCTGACCCAGGTCGAGATTGCGGCAGGTGCTGGCGAACGCTTCGGGTGAAAGCGGCAATGCTTTGATGCTGAACGCTTTGGAGGCCATGGGATAGGGCACTCGGGTTTCGCTGTCACCGAGGGTGGTGGTGCCCGTTACCGTGATGTCGGTGATCTCGGTATCACCCTTCAGGGCCAGTGCGCTCTTGATGTTGAAACTGATGCCATCGACGAAGTTGTGCAGGGCAGCCTCGAGCAACGTGCGACGCTCGTAGGTGCTCACGTAGACCTCATGGGTGTAACGGTCATGCACATGGATCAGCTCCGCTGTGCGCAGCGGGGCCTGGAACCCGTGCTCGGCTTTCAATTGCGCGGCGAGCAGTGGCTCGGCGAATTCGTCGATCTGCTGGAGGCCCTTGAGCGTCCGGGCCAGGCGCTGCTGCGCCGTGGCCAACTGCGCCTGGCTGGCCAGCACGGCCTCACGCAGTTCGGGCAAGGCGTTTTCGAAGCCGTCGGCGTGCTGCCCTGGCAGGCCCTGCAGAGGCAGGGTGCTGGCGCGCAAGGTTTGCCATTGTTCTTCACTGAGTCTTGACGCCCATGAAGGCAAGCGCTGGGTGATGAGGTGCTGGTGGGTGGAGGGGAGAGTTGAAGGCATGGCTGTCGCTCCTGTTGTGGAACGCAACAGCAGGCGCCATCGATGGCTGATTCGGGTGGTAGATAGATGCAGACCGTGGTGCTGTTTTCTTTGGACTGCCCGCGAAAGAACACCACGCACACGCGCACCGGGCATGCCAGTGCGCAGGCGTCAGGACATGTTCAACTCGGTATAACCCACCCGTTCAACCCCCTGCAACTGGCGGTCGACCAGGCTCTTGAGCGATTCCCCGGTTGCCAGGTAGGCATCACCGAAGTCGTGGCCGCCCAGGGCGCTGGGATGGGCCACCACCTCCAGTACGCCATGCGCCGGCGCCAGTCCGGCCTTGAGATCCAGCGGGGTGCAGACATAGTCGGCGGTCACGCCGCAGAGCTGTTTCAGGCGCCGGTTGAGCAGGGTCTTGAAGACCCGCTTCAGTGGCCCGATGTTGGCCCCGACATTGCGCGCCAGACGTACCGGTATGGCGTGTTCACGGGCAAACCGTGCGACCACCTCACCGACCGGCCAGATGTTGTGCACATGCTGGTGCGAGTCCAGGTGGCTGGGAATGACGCCATGGGCCACACAGCGTTGCCATTGGGTCTCGAGCTCCTCGCGTACCGCCTCGCGCTCACTGCGTGACAGGCGCAGGGTGCGCTGGCGCAGCCCGAGGTCGAACTCGCCCTGGGCGGTGCAGAAGCGCGGTTCGGCGAGGATCGCCTGGCTCAGGGGGCGGCCGTAGGTCAGGTTGAAATGCAGGCCGATGCGGCCCTTCAACACCGGCTGCTGGGCCAGTACGCACGCGGCCTGGAACGCCGGCATGTTGGCCATCAGTGTCGCCGAGCTGATCAGCCCGGCCTGGAACGCGTGCAGGATCACCGCGTTGATGGGGGCACTGAGGCCGAAATCGTCAGCGTTGACTATGACCTGGGATGGCATCCGTTCGCTCCTGTGTGGGGTTCGGGGTGACGGTGGCTGCACTGTCGGCCTTGCGCAGGCGCGGCTTGAGCCAGCGCCAGCAACGCAGGGCCAGGCCCAGGGCGATGCCGTCGGGGCGCCAGCTGTAGCCGCTCAGGCGCCATTGTTCGACCTGGCCGGTCTGGCGTTCATGCAACTGGTGGCTGGAGTTATCAAGGCTTACCCGCGAGGCGTCGACCCAGCTCCAGCCCTCGTCGAGGCCCCAGTGGATCCACTCTTCGAGCAGCACCCGGCCACTGCCCAGCTCGCGCTGTTCGGGTACGAACGCCAGGTTGTAGTCGTAGATGCGACCGTGTTCGAGCAGGCCCAGGCGGTAGCTGATGCAGCGCCCGTCCAGCTCCAGCAACACCAGGCACACCAACCCTTCGCCAGCCAGTTCAGTGAAGGCCTGGTACATCCACTCGCGGCGCTGGCTGCCCGAGAAGATGCCGACGTCGTCGTCGCCTTTCCAGCTCGCCGCTTCCACGGCGCTGATCGCATCGAGCAGGGCGGTGATGTTGTGGCGGTCGGCGACCACCCTGCGCACCTGCGCGCCGCAGGCTGCAATGCGCTTGCGTGCACGGCGCAGCTTGTAGCGTGGGTCGCCACTGACCTCCTGGCGGTCGGCTTCACTGATGCGGTGCACCGGTACACGGCAGGTCAGGCGGCGCTCGAAGGTCGAACAGGCCGCAGCCCATTGGCGCAGCCAATCCTCATCGCCACCTTGCACCACTTCACTCAATTGCAGCAGCGCATGGGGCAGGTGCTTGCGGATGGCTTGGAGCACTTGTGTGGCGTGGTGCGCTGGCAGGTCGAGCAACAACGCGATGCGGTCGCTCAGCGGATGGCCCAGGTGACGCACCACCGGGACATTCAGTGGCCCGACCGCCTGGCGCTCGCGCACCAGCGGCAGGCACAGGCACAGGCGGCCATCGAGGTGGCCGAGCAGGATCTGCAGTTGCTGGCCCGGCAGCAGTGCGGCCTCGGCGGCGCGCAGCCAGCCCAGGTGATTGAACGGGGTGCTGCCGGCCACGCGCTGGCGCAGCGCCTCATAGCCGGCGGCGGGGAAGCTGGGGGTGCGCAGCGAGGCGCACCAGCTCAGTTGCAGGGCCATGGGGTCAGGACGCCGTGGCCGTGGCGCTTTCGGACGCCGGTTTACGCAAGGTTTCCAGGCGCGACTCGCTGTAGCGGCTCTCGCGGAAGAACTTCCAGCGCCCGAACAGGCAGTAGACATTCATGATGCGCCCTTGCTCCTGGTAGCCCATGCGCAGGTGCAGCTTGAGCGCCGGGATGTTGTGTTGTTCGCAGACGTCCACCACCTTGGTGCAACCCTGCGCGGCCATGGCCTTCCACAACGCCACTTGCAAGTCCACCGACAGCTCGCTGCCCCAGTACTTGCGGATCAACTCGCCGCCGAATTCGAAGAACTCGCCCGGGCCTACCGGGAACCAGCACCCGTAGTAGTGGCGGTCGTGGTAGTTGCGCGCGCTGCCCCAGATGAAAGCCACGGTGTCACCTTCGTCATCTACGAACATCAAGCCTGTGTAGCCCTCGGCGGCCAGCTCGCGCATGGTCTCGACCCGGTCGCCGAAATGCCGAGTGAAGGCCTTGACGTTGTTCACGGTGATGTTTTCGAGGCGCAGTCGCGCATAGGGTTTGAGGCGGTGCGGGGGCACCGGGGTTTCCAGGTCACGTTCCATCCACACCAGCTCCCAATGATAGAAGACGTAGTGTCGCCAGGCGCTGCTCAAGGTGTTGCGCAGTCCCTTGCGCTTGATGCGATCCTGGATCTTGCTCAATGCACGCATGGTGCCTCCTGTTCATGGCAGATCGAGGTGCGTTTCATGACGCACTCCAGGTCAGGGCAAACAAGGTCTGCCCTGGCAGTTGAAAACGGATCTGTCCCTGCTGGCAGCTGACGCGGGCAGGGCGCGGCTGATTATCGGGGCCGAACAGCTCGAGCCGGGCGGCCGGGCAGTCGCCGAGTGCCAGCTCGACCTGCTGCACGCGCTCGGCCTTGTTGACCCCCAGCAGGCTGCGCTGACGGCCGTCGGCCATGGCCAGGACGTCGACCTCGAAGGCGTCGTTGTCCAGGGCCAGCACCTGGCGCAGCCAGTGGCGCTGGATGAACTGCTGGGCAAGGCCCACCGGCTTGAGCTCGAAACGCTCATCGCCCAGCACGCGGATCATGCCCTTCGGCCATTCGGGCTCGTCGGCGACATGGAACCAGTTGAGCATGTCCAGCAGGCCGTCTGCGGAGGCGTTGATCACCACCGACGCCCACCACAGGCCAGCGTAGTGGGTGTTCTGGTCATAGGGGCTGAGGCTGGAGCCGCTGGACAGGTTGGTCTGGTCGAGCAGCAGCGCCTTGCGCGGGCGGCCCTGGTTGTCGAGGCCGACCAAGGCCGCGGCCTGGCGCACGCTGTCGCGGTAGCTGCGAGTGGCGAGCAGGTCGCGGACCATCCATTCGTGCCAGGCCAGGGCATCGATCTGCGCACCGTGCTCCTGGAGCAGGCGCCGGGCCCAGTCGATGCCGCGCAAGTCCTTGCTGCCCTGGGTGAAGGGGCCGCCGAGCAGGCGTGATGAGGCGGGCATGGCGATCCGCACGCCTGCCTCCCGAGCGCCCGGCCAGGCGCTTACGCGCTGGGCCATGCCGGTGAAGAAGTCGCGGTAGCTTTCATAGTTGCGGTAATTGAGGTTCGGCTCGTCGGCGAAGGCCAGGTAGTGCAGGCCCTTGCCGCCCAGGCGCGCGGTGCCGGCCAGCCAGGCATTGAGGCCATCGTGGCTGGTGCGATCGGCGGCCAGGTCCGCGCGCCTACCGGTGCCGGCGAGCAGGGTGATGTCCTGGGTGATGCCGAAGCGCTGCTGGTACAGGCGTCGCCAGGCGTCTTCATAGCCGGGTTGGCGGGCGAGCACGTCCATGAAGCTGTAGTAGCCGGCCGCCTGCGGGCGCAGGGCGTCCAGGGCGGCGAAACTCGACGGCGGCGGCAGTACGTAGGGCAGGTTGACCCCCAGCAGCGGCGTAGGGCCGAGCACCTTGGCCTGGAGCTTGAGCCGCACCTGCCCTTCAAGGTTGGCGACATCGCCCAGTTGATCGGCGCGCTGGGCGAACAGGTTGGCGCTGCCGTCGAGCCAGAATGCCGCCTTGCCGCGCCCCTGCAGGCGCAGGCGCCAGGTTTCGTCACGGGTGCTTTTCGGCAGCGCCTGCTGGTCGAAGCGCCAATAGGCCGGGTAGGGCTTGAGCGCCACCTCGACCTGCTGGCCGTCGCTCAGGCGTTGCGCCGAAAGCCCGCGCACACCGCCGTGGAACTTGCCGGCCAGCGTCGCCTGCTCACCGGCCTTGACCCGGAAATACAGCTCGACCCGTGGTCCGACTTCGGCGCTGAAGTGCACCTTGGCGGGGGCGAACAGGGCGCGCGTGGTGTCGCTGTGCTCGATCTGGTAGCCACGGAAGCTGTAGCCAGGGACTTCCAGGCGATAGGGACCGGCGTCGGCGCTCAGTGGCCAGCGCTGCTCGCCGCGCAGTTCCTCGGCCTTGATCGCCCGCTCGCCGCGCAGTTGGCCGCGGCCGTCGAGCAGGAAGATGCGCTCGGCATTGGCGTCGGCCTGCCAGGCCGGGTGCCAGCGCAGGCGCAGTTCATCGTTGCGTCCTGGTTGCAGGTACAGGCTGCCATCGCGGATATCGCCCCATTGCAGGGGTGCCGCAGGTGCCAGCGGCACCCACAGGGCACAGAGCAGCAGCCAGCGTTTCATGCTGGCCTGCGCTGCAGCATCTGGCGCAGCGGCGCGAAGTCGCTGGGCAGGATGATCAGGGTGTGCAGTACCGGCACGCCACTCAGGCGGCAGTACAGCACCAGCATGGCCACGGTCACCGCCAGGTAGGCGATCGATGACGCCGCGGCGGCGCCGACGATGCCCCAGGTCGGAATCAGCAGCACATTGAGCACCAGGTTCAGCGCGGCGCCTGCACCCATCATCAGCGATACCGTGCCGGGGCGATTCTTGCCCAGCAGGTCCAGGCGCAGGATGCTGGCGTAGCACAGCCCCAGCAGCCCTGGGAGCAAGGTCAGCAGGGCCGGGTAGGCCGGTTGGTAGGCCATGCCGAACAGGGTGACGATCAGCCAGTCCCCGATCACCGCCATGCACAGGCAGGCGCCGAGCATCACCGTGGCGGTCAGGCGCAGTGCCAGGGGGGTGAGTTTCTCCATGCCGGCGTCCTGCTGGAGCAGGCGCTTCATCAGCGGTGTGGTCACCGCTTCCGGGACGATCAGCAGCAGTTCGGCGGCGGCACTGGCCATGGCGTAGTGGCCCAGTGCAGTACTGCCGAGCATGGCGCCGATGAACAGGTAGTCCGAGCGCAGGATGACTTGCTGGAACAACAGGTCAGGATGGCTCTTGGCGCTGTAGCTGAGCAGCTCGCGCTGGCCGCCGCGGTCCCAGCGCAGGGCCAGCGGATGCTGGCGGCGCAGCCACCACAGGCCCAGCACCAGTACCAGGGCGATGCCCACCAGCCAGCTGATCAGCGCCGCCTCCAGCGCCTCTTCACGCCACATCCAGAACAGCGCGAGAAACAGCAGCAGCGGTGCGGCCGATTCGGTCAGGCGCAGCACGTTGAACGCGCCGACGCCACCGCTGGCGTTGTGCAGTGTCAGCAGGCCGCTCTTGAGCACGGTCATCGGCACCGCCAGCAGCAACAGCCAGGCCAGCAGGCCCAACTGCAGGGTGATGTCCAGGTCGGCACCGAACGCGCGCACCAGCACCACGCAGACCAGCGTCAACAGCCCCGCCAGCAGGCAACCGTAGACCAGCACCTGGGTCAGCAGCAGGCCCATGTCACGCTGCTTGGCCGCCTGGTAGCCAACGGCGCTGTTCAGTCCGCCGCTGGTGGCGGCGCTGATCAGGTCGGGCAGGGTGCTGAGCAGGGCGAACAAGCCCCGCTCGCTGGGGCCGAGGATGCGCGCCAGCAGCACGTTGCGCAGCAGGCGCAGGCCGATCATCGCCAGCTTGGTGCCCATGCTCAGCGCCAGATGGCGCAGGTAATGGTTGCGGCTCATGAGCAGCCCCCGCGGCTGATGCGCCAGGCCAGCAGCGATGGGCGGCTGGCATTGCGCTGGCTGACGCCGATGCGTGGCAGGGCCAGCGGATCGTCATGCCCCTGGCAGATGCCGGCGCGCGTGCTCAGGGCGAAGGGGTAGCGGTGCGCCGCCACGCGGGCGCGCACGCGATCGTCATGATCGCCATTGGGGTAGCAGTACACCGGCAGGGGGTGCTGGCAACCGTGCTCCAGGGCGGCATGGCTGCGTTGCAGTTCCTCGTCCAGGCGCCGGTCGTCGAGATAGGGCAACAAGGCGTGGCTGGCGCCGTGCGGGCCGAAGCGCACCAGGCCCGAATCCTCGAGCTCGCGCACTTGCTGCCAGTCCATGGCCTGGGGCAGCGATTCGGCCGGGCAGGCGTCGGTCAGTTGCTGCAGCGCCTGCGGGCTGAGGCTCTTGAGGCTTTGCAGGTAGTGCGCCAGCACCTGGCTGCGCGCTTGCGAGCGGTCGTTCATGAAGTAGGCCGCCGGCAGCGGTCGGCCGAGCTTGCGCAGGTACTCGATGAGGTTGTGCCGCGCAGGTTCGCCGTGGCTGCCCCACAGGGTCTCGCCGACGCTTTCCCACCAGAAGCGCTGGCGGCTGCCGATGTAGTCGGTGGACAGGAAAATGCTCGCCGGCACCTGGTGCTTGCGCAGCAGCGGGAAGGCGTTGCTGGCATTGTCGCGCCAGCCGTCGTCGAAGGTCAGGGCAACCTTGGGGCGCTGGTTGCTGCGGGGTGTCTCATGGTCCTTGAGCAGATCCATGAGGCTGACGCAGTCGAAGTGCCGCGGCAGCCAGCGCAGCAGCCCTTCGAAGGCGCGTGGCCCGACGCACAGCTCGTTGCGGTGCGGCAAGGCGGCGCTGGCATCATCGGCCAGTACTCGATGCAGCATGAGGATCACCCCGGCGCCGCGCAATTCGGCGCGGCCCTTGGGCGACTTGAAATACAGCCAGCCACTGGCCTGTTTGATCGTCGTCTTGATCGGCATGTCCATCGCTCATCGATTCTGGTCGGGATTCCATTGGCTGTAGCTGTGCCCGCGCAGGAATTGCCACAGGCCGACACTCATGCCCGCCAGCGTCACCAGCACGAAGGCGGCCAGGCGGAATGGCCTGGGCAGGCGGTGGCCAGCATCGAGCAGGCCGGCGATCGCGGCCGCATAGCCGAGCAGTTGCGCGGCCAGGGTCAGGTGGTAGAAGTGCGATTCACCCACCAGCCACAGGTTGGCCAACAGCAGCGGCAGCAACAGTACCGGCGCCAGGCGGCGGATCAGCTTGTGGCTGATCAGGGCAATGGCGTACAGGCCGTGACGCATCGGGTTGAGCAGTTCGCTGCGCGCGGCCAGGCTCTGCAGGCCACCGACGGTGACGCGTTGGCGACGGCGGAACTGCTTGTCGGCCTCGTCCACGCCCTGGTCGAGGACGACCGCCTCGGGCACGTAGACGATGCGCTGGCCGGCGGCCGGGGCGCAGGTGCTGATGTAGAAGTCGTCGTTGACCTGTTTGGGAATCGCCTGGTACAGCGGGCGGCGCAGGGCGAGCAGGGCGCCGTCGGCCGAGACCATGCAGCCGGTGCGGTTCTCGACCTTGCGCACCCAGGCTTCGTAATGGCGATACAGGCTGTCGCCCAGGCTCAGGCCCTTGCCTGGGTCGGGGATGATCATGTGCCCGGCAGTCCCGCCGACATCTGTGTCGGCGAAGGGCGCCAGCAGCAGGCCCAGGGTGTTGCCGGCCCACTGGTTGTCAGCGTCGGTGAACACCAGGATATCGCCGCGGCAGACGCTCACCGCAGTGTTCAGCGCGCCGGTCTTGCCCAGGCGCGGCAGGTCCAGCACCTGTACCCGTGGATCGTCCACGGCGCGGGCCAGCGCCACGGTGCGGTCGCTGGAGCCGTCGCTGGCCACCACCACCTGCAGCTCGGCGGCCTGGTAGTCCTGGGCCAGCACGCTGGCGAGCTTGGCTTCGATATGCCGCTCCTCGTTGTGCGCGGCGATCACCACGCTGACTCGCTGCGGTGCCAGCGGGCCGGGTGTGCGCACAGGGAAGAACGGCGCAGCCAGGGTCAGCAGCACGGGATAGCCGACCCAGGCGTACAGCGGCAACAGCAGGCACAACCAGAAGATGATCTCAGCCACGGGCGGGCCTCCTTGCGGTGCGGTTGAACAGGCTGAGGACGAACGCGGCGCCGGCCAGGTGCAGGCGCAGCCAGTGCAGGCCCCAGAGCTGCAGGGTCAGCAACATGTCGTGGTGCCTGAGGCTCTGGCGCAGGCTCAGCGCCAGGGCAGGCAGGGCGCTGATCAGCAGCAGCACCAGGGCCACATGGGGGAAACCGTCGAGCAGCGTCGACAGCGCCATGGCGTCGAGTACCCAGGCACCCACCGACAGCAGCGGGAAGCGCAGCAGGCGCAGGCTCAAGCCATGACTGCGCAGCAGTTGCAAGTGGCTGCCCTGGCGCCACAACTCCTTGCCCAGCCACTCACCCCAACTGCCCTCGAAGCCCCAGTGCAGCACCACCGGCTGGCGCAGCACGCGCAAACGGGCGCCGGCTTCGTGCAGGCGCAGGGTGAAGTCCTTGTCCTCGCCGGTGCGCAGGCGCTCGTCGAAGCCGCCAACCTGGTCGAACCAGGTGCGGCGCATCAGCAGGTTGGGCGTGGGCAGCCAGGTGCAGTCCTGTACCGTCTGCCCGGCGCGCAGGGTGCGGCGTTGCCAGGCGTGGGCGAACCACGGCGCCTGGCGCGGGGTGTCACAGTCAAGGGCGAAGACGTCGCCTTCACCGCGGCGCTGCAGGCCCAGCAGCAGGTCGAGCCAGTTGTCCGGCACCTCGATGTCGGCATCCAGAAACGCCAGCCATTCACCGTGGCTGACCTGCGCGCCCTGGTTGCGCAGGGCGCCGATGGCCACGCCGGGGAGGCTCAGCACCTGAGCGCCATGCTGGCGGGCAATGAGCGGGCCGTCGTCGCTGGAGCCGTTGTCGACCACGATCAGCTCGCAACCGAGCCCCGCGCAGTGGGCGGCCTTGCGAGCGGCATCGAGGGTGCGGCCGATATGCCGGGCTTCGTTGAACATGGGGATGACGATGCTCACCAGGTTCATGGCTGCGCCTCCACGTCTCGCGACTCGGTGGCCTGGCGCAGCAGCACGCTGGACAGCGCCAGCATCAGCCACAGGTACTTGTGGCTGGGGGCACTGAGGAACATCAGGAACAGACCGATGGCCAGCATACTCATGGTCAGATGGGTCATCAGGTCGGCGTTGTCGTGCTCGCCGGTGGCACGCCAGGCCGCGCGGGCCTGCCAGAAGTTGCGCAGGGCCAGGGCGATCATGCCGACGAAGGCCAGCCCCGCCGGCACTCCGGTTTCGCTGAACAGCTCGAGGTAGGTGTTATGGGCGCGACGATAGAGGTCGGTGGTCTTGCTGTTGACCGGCGCGAAGGCCTTGGAGAAACCGGTGTCGGCATAGTGCAGCGGGAACGTGCCGGGGCCGGTGCCGAGCATCGGGCTGTGGCTGATCATCTCCTTGCCCACCACCAGGTACGAGGCGCGTCGGCCGAGGGATTCGTCCTGGTGCGCATTGACCCCGGACTTGAGCAGCATCAGCGACTGGATGCGATCGGCGTAGCCGGCCGGCATCAGGGCCGCGCCCAGCGGCAGGACAATGGCCAGGCCGAGCATGGCGAAGCCCAGGTGACGCGGGCGGATCCGTGTCAGTTGCTCGCGGTAGTTGTACAGCACGATGCCCAGGCTGATCAGCAGCACCACCAGGCCTGAGCGCGACTCGGTCTTGGTCATGCCCACCAGCAGCAACAGGCAGCAGCCGGCCCAGAACAGCTTGAGTGGAATCTGCCGGGTCTTGATCGCCAGCCACAACCCCAGCGGCATGGCGATGGTGATCAGCAGGGCGAAAGCGTTGGGGTCGAGCATGGCCGAGGCGCGACCCTGCTCCTGGTACTTGGTGGAGAAGATGGCGAACAGGCAGGTCACGCAGACACTGACGGTGATCAGCCGCGCCAGCATCCGCAGATTGAGGTCGCGCCCCACCAGCAGGGTGATGACGAACACCACCAGCCCCACCAGCAGTTCACGCAGGTGCAGCACCGACAGCTCGACGCTGTCGCTGGTCCACAGGCTCAGCAGGTACAGGGCCATGAACGGGATCAGCAACCGCCACTGGTTGCTGCGCAGGCGCTCGGCCGGCAACTGACGCACGGCCAGTTGCAGCGTGAGGATCAGCACCAGGCCCAGGCCGATCAGCTTGGCGCCGGAGACCATGCTGTCCTTGAGCAGCCCTTCGAGCGGCACCAGCGCGGCGATCGCCAGCAGGCCCCAGGCTGGCTTGCGGTACAGCACCAAGGCACCGGCCAGGCCGACCACGGCGCCAGGGGCCAGGTAAGGGTAGGGGCTGGCCAGCAGTCCCAGCGACAGCAGGGCCACCAGGCCCACCAGCGACAGGGGGATGATCATGCGACAACCTCCATGGCCGTGCCCTGGTACACCAGGGCCCAGCGTTGTGCCAGGGTCGGCAGGTGGTAGCGTTCGCGCTGGGTCTGGCGGGCGCGGGCCACCAGTTCTTCAGCCTGTTGCGGATCGTCCAGCAGCGCCTGCAGGTGGGCAGCAAGTTCATCGACCGCCAGCGGTGCGGCAAGCAACCCGCTGCGGCCGTGTTCGATCACATCGGGAATGCCGCCGACACCGAAGGCCACCACCGGTACGCCGTCCTGCATGGCTTCGAGCAGGATCATTGGCGTGCCTTCGGTGCGTGAGCTGATCACCAGGGCATCCAGTCGGGTCATCCAGGCTTGCATGTCGCGCTGGAAACCCGGCAGCGTGATGCGTTCGGCCAACCCAGCGGCATCGATGCGCGCCTGCAGCGTGGCGCGTTCGGGGCCGTCGCCCAGCATCACCGCGTGCAGGTGCGGGTGGCGCTGGCACAGCGGGATCAGGGTGTCGAGGAACAGGTCGGGGCCTTTTTCGCTGGACAGCCGCCCGACATAGCCTGCCAGCCAAGGGGCTTGGCGCGATCCCTGGCTCTGTACCGCGGTGTTGCCATCGCGGGACGAGCCCGCTCCCACAGGAGGTGTTGCGGCCTGCAGCGAACCCTGTGGGAGCGGCCTTGTGCCGCGATCACCGGCGCAGCCGGTGCCCTGCACTGCGGTGTTGCCATCGCGGGACAAGCCCGCTCCCACAGGGGCAGATTGCACAGATGCCACAGGCTCCGGCAGGCCGTTGGGGATCACCTGCAACTTGCTGGCTGGAACACCCGCCTGGCGGTGGATGCGGGCAATGCTCTCGGCCACGCACACCACGGTCGCCACCGTGGGTGTGCGGCACAGTTGCAGGCTCAGCCAGGTGTAGAAGCGCTGCTTGGTGCTGCGCGGCGTGAAGCCGTGCTGGGTGGTCACCAGTGGCAGGCGCCACAGTGTCGCGGCCAGCCAGCCGAAGACCATACCCTTGAAGTTGTGGGTGTTGATCAACGGCCGCTCGCCACGCATGGCCGCCACTTGCCTGAGCAGTGCGCCCAAGCCATGGCAGCTCTGGCAGTCGATGCCGGCTTCGCGAAAGCGCATCACCAGATCCTGCGGCGCGTCGAGGAACAGCACCCGGTGCCTGCCAGGGGTTGCCTGGCAGTGGTCCAGGAGCATGCGCTCGGCGCCGTAGAATCCGCCGCTGCTGAGCAGGTGCAGGATCAACTGGCCGGTAGCGGGCACGGCAGCGTTCAATTGCGCACCCAGTGCATCAGGCGAGGCAGCGACCACGACTTGTGCGGGTTGGGCAGCGCCGGGGTCTGGTCGTTGATCACCAGCAGCACCGGCAGGCCCAGCTCATGGCTGATTTGTGCAGGGTGCTTGAAGCGGTGGTCGAAGAACTCCTTGACGTAGACCAGCGCGATGGCCAGCAGCAGGCCGGTGACCAGGCCGAACGGGATGATCAGGCCAGGTTTGGGGAACGACGCGGTGGCCGGCTCATAGGGTGCGCTGAGAATCCGCGCGTTGGACTGGCTGCCATCGAGCAGGCCCTGGCCGCGGCTTTCCTCATAGCGCTGGGCATAGGTGGAGAAGGCCTTGTGCAGGGCATCGATCTCGGTGTCGAGCTGGCGGGTCTTGCTCTGGGTCTCGCGCAGCTCGGTGATGCGGTTCTTGTATTCACCGATGCGTTGGGTCTTCTGGTCGATCACCTGCTGGGTCACGGCCAGGTCCTGCTGGCGTTCGCGGATACGGTTCTCGACGATCTTGAGGAACTGGCCGCGCAGCTGGGCGATCTGCTGGCGTGCCAGGACCATCTGCTCGGCCCCGGGCTGGAACACCGTGGCATCGCCGTTGTAGCGGGCCAACAGGGTGGTCAACTGCTCGCCCAGTTGCTTGATCTCGCGGTCTTCGAAGGCGACGTTATCGACCGTGGTGGTGAAGGTGTAGGGGAAGGCATAGTCGGCCATCTTCGCCTTGCTTGCCGCGGCCAGGCTGCTCTGCAGGTAGTCGAGCCACTGCTGGTTCTCCAGCTTGCGGTCGCGCTGCAGGTTGAGTGCCTGTTCCTCGGTGTTGATCGCATTGAGGCGGAAGGTGATCTCTTCTTTCGGATCGGACGAGCCGATCGCCGTCAGCAGGGCCAGGCGTTGGCCCTCGAGGTCGCCCAGGCGCGCCTGGTAGTGCAGTTTCTTCTGCTCGTAGAAGGTCTCGGGCAGCTCGTTGGACTGCAGGTCCTGGCGGTTCTTCAGGAAGTTGTCCAGCAGGCGGGCGACGAACAGGGTGCCGAGGCGGGCGTCATCGGCGCTGTAGGTGACCGAGATGACGTTGGAGCCGGGCAGGGTCTCGATCTTGAGGTCCTTGACCGCCTGATCGGTGAGCTCGTCGAGTTGGGTATCGCGCTCGTCGGCCACCGACTTGCCCAGCAGGCGATGCAGCGGATCGACGATGCCATGGCGCAGCGGGTCGATCACGGTGCGTCGCAGCAAGCCGGGTTCGGCCTGGTACTGGCCTTCCTGGCGCAGTTGGCTGATGGTCTGGCGGATCAGCGTGGGCGAGCGCAGGATGTTGCTCTCGGTCTCCATGTCGGCCAGCGACGGCGGGATGAACTGGTCCGCCTGCTGCGCCAGCGAGGAGCTGGTATCACTTTGCGAGAGCTTCTTCGATTGCACGATGACTTCGGCGGTGATGTCGAAGCTCTGCTTGAGCACCAGCGGCAGAATCACCGCGATCACCGCGAAGATCAGGAACACCCGTTTCACCAATTGACGGTTGGCGAAGAAGATGCGGAAGAACTCATGCACATAGTTTTCTTTCGGTTGCGTGGTCATGGTCCGTCCCCTGGTCAGTCGTTGCTTTCTTTGTTGTCGACGCGGTAGCTGAAGCTGAAGCCAAAGCCCTGGAACAGCACCACGTCAGCCAGTTGCCGGGACAGCTCGGCAGCGCTGGCAAGCTTGGTCTTGGGTACATAGAGCATGTCTTCGGGCTGCAGGTAGGCGAGCTTCTGGCTACCGCCGGAGAGGGCCTGATCGACGTCGTAGTTGACCGCATGCACGGTGTTGCCTTCGCGGCGCATGATCACCACCGAGCCGAGCTTGGCCTTCAGGGTCGGGCCGCGGGCCAGGGTCAGGGCCTCGAGCACCGACACCGGACGACGGATCTGGAAGGCGCCCGGCTGGCCGACTTCGCCGAGCACGTAGATCTCGTTGGCGGCAGTGGACTTGAGCAGCACATCCACGCTCATGCGCCCCGGCAGGCTGGCGTAACGCTCGTTGAGGTAGTCACGCAACTGGTTGACGGTCATGCCCTGCAGCGGCACCGAGCCGATTTCCGGGAAGGTCGCGCGGCCGTCGTTGCCCACGGTGATGTCGCGGCTCATGCCGGTGCCGGGGTGGCTCAGGGCGTTCTTCAGGTTGACCTCGTCGGTCATGGGGCTGAGCACGCGCACCGTTACCTGGTCGCGGTTGGGCTTGAACACGCGCTTGTCGTTGTAGGCCTGGCGAATGGCGCTCTCCGCTTCGCTCGGGGTCAGGCCCTCGACGCGCACCGACGCGTTGGTGGATGGTAGGGTGATGCTGCCGTCGGGCTGCACCAGCTGCTGGCCGTTGAGGCCGCTGGCGGCCATGAAGTTGAGGTCCAGGGTGTCACCGGACTGGATGCGGTACACCCCGGCAGAACGGTTGCTGACGTGGAAGATCACTTCCAGCACGTCCTGTGGCCGCAGCACCTGTTCGCGGCGGGCGACTTCGGTGGCCTGGCTCTCGGCCGCTGGTGCGGTGAGGATCTGTACCGGCATTTCGCGGCTTTCCTGGCTGGCGCAACCGGCCAGGGCGAGCACGCACAGGGCAATCGAGGGGTATCTCATGGCGATCATGGCGTGCGTCCTCTCACAGGTTGTCGTACAGCCACTTGGGCATGTAGTACTTGCGCTTGTTGAACACGCTGCCGATCAGCCGCGCGCCAGCTTGCGTCAGCCGTTGGGCGGCAGCCTGGGCCACTTCCCAGCGGGTTTCCTCGGCGCACACCACCAGGATCACGCCATCGACCAGGGTGCCGATCACCAGGCTGTCGGCGCTGGCATAGATGGCCTCGCCGTCGATCACCACGAAGCGGTAGTGGGCGGCGAACTGGCGCAACAGGATGCGCAGGCGTTCGGGGTCGAGGCGGTCGCGTCCGCGCTTCCAGGTGCCCGCCGGGAGCACGTCGAATGGTTGGTCGGACAGGTGCACCACGCAGTCCTGCGCCAAGGGTGGGGTGTCCTCGTCGAACAACAGATCGGTGTAGCCGCGGAGCTTGTTCAGCCCCAGTTGCTGGCTCAGGCCATTGCTGCTGGAACTGCCGTCGATCAGCAGCACCGCACCCGCGCTCATCAGCGCCAGCTGGCTGGCGAAGGCCAGGGCGCTGGTGCTGGTGCCGGTTCCGGTGTTGGCCGCGGTCAGCAGCAGGGTGCGCTGGTCGAGGTCGAGGACAGTGGCGGTCAGGTTGGTCTCGCTCGGGTTGGCGATACTCAGGCTTCTAGAAGTGGAACCGTCCATCTCAACTTGCTCCGTGGCCAGTGAAAACCTTGAACGGGGTCTTGAGCAGGATTTTCAGATCCAGCAGCAGGCTCTGTTCGTTGATGTAGCTGAGGTCAAGCTCTACGCGTTGGTCGAAATCGATGTTGCTGCGTCCGGAGATCTGCCAGAGGCCGGTCATGCCGGGGTAGATCGACAACCGTGCCAGGTGGTTGTCCTTGTAGCGGTAGGCGTTGAACGAGGTAGGGCGCGGGCCGACCAGGCGCATGTCGCCGGTGACCACGTTGATCAGGTTGGGCAGCTCGTCCAGGCTGCTGCGCCGCAGCCAACTGCCCACCGAGGTGATGCGCGGGTCCTTGTCGATCTTGAAATCGATGGAGTCGGCGCCGTGCTTGTTCAGGTGGCGTACCGAATCTTTCAGCGCCTCGGCGTTGGCGACCATGGTGCGGAACTTGAACATGCCGAACAGGCGGCCGCGGTAGCCGGTGCGTTTCTGCACGAAGAACACCGGGCCCGGGCTGGACTTCTTGATCATCACCGCCAATGCCAGGAATACCGGCGACAGCAACAGCAGCAGGTTCAGCGCCGCCAGGCATGACAGCACGCGGTTGGTCCGCGACAGCGTCCAAGGGCGCCCGCCGACCCGCCCGGTCATCCAGCCACGGCCTTGCATGTGGATGGCGGCATCGATGCGCTGGCGGTGCGCCGGATCCATGCGTTTATCCTGGTACAGCGCCTGCAGCTGGGCGCTTTTCGGTTGTCCTGTCATATCACCCTCCGTTGTTTCGGCTGCTCGCCTGCAGGTTCGCCATCTGTGGCACCGTGCGAGTAGTAGTGCTTGAACCAGGCGACGAATCGCCCGAGCCCTTCATCAAGGGAAATCGTTGGGGTAAAGCCGGTGACCCGGGCCAGGGCGCTGGCATCGGCACAGGTGGCCAGCACATCGCCCGGTTGCAGCGGCATCAACTCGATCACCGCATCGCGCCCCAGGTGTTTTTCCAGCAAGGCCAGGTAGTCGAGCAGTTCCACCGGGCGTTGGCCGCCGATGTTGAACAGGCGCCAGGGCGCTGCGCTGCTGGCCGCGTCGGGGCTGAAGGCATCCCACTGCGCATCGGCGCGGGGCGGGTAGGGCAGCAGCCGCGCCAGGCTTTCGACGATGTCGTCGATGTAGGTGAAGTCGCGCTGGTGCCGACCATGGTTGAACAGCTGGATCGGCCGGCCTTCGCTGATGGCACGGGCGAACTGCATCGGCGACATGTCCGGGCGGCCCCAGGGGCCATAGACGGTAAAGAAGCGCAGGCCGCTGCAAGGGATGCCGAACAGATGGCTGTAGCTGTGCGCCATGGCCTCGTTGGCTTTCTTGGTGGCGGCGTACAGCGACAGCGGATGATCGACTGCATCCTGCACCCGGTATGGCGTGCGCTGGTTGGCGCCATACACCGAGCTGGACGAGGCGTACAGCAGGTGCTGCACCGGGTGGCGCCGGCAGCCTTCGAGAATGTTCAGGAAGCCCGCCAGGTTGCTGTCCAGGTAAGCCTGGGGATTCTGCAGCGAGTAGCGCACACCGGCTTGCGCAGCCAGGTGCACCACCACCTCGGGGCGCTCCTCGGCGAACAGCCGGGCCATGGCGTCGCGGTCGGCAAGGTCCAGGCAGTGCAGGGGGAAGTCACCGACGTTCTGACGCACCCAGTGCACGCGAGCATGCTTGAGCGACGGATCGTAATAGTCGTTGAAGTTGTCCAGGCCCAGCACCTCATGACCGTCGCGCAGCAGGCGCAGGCAGGTGTGGGCACCGATGAAACCGGCCGCGCCGGTGACCAGCACTTTCATGGCGCGCCGACCTGCGGGGCGCTCTGGTCGGGCGCGACCTGGCGCAGGCCGATGCCACTGTAGTGCAGGCCGTGGGCGGCGACCTGCTCGGGGTTGTACAGGTTGCGGCCGTCGATGATCACCCGTGCGCGCAGCTTGCTGGCCAGCAGCGAGAAGTCCACCACGCGGAAGTTCTTCCACTCGGTGCAGATCACCAGGGCGTCGGCGTCCTGCAGGGTGTCGTCGCGGGTGGCGCACAGTTGCAGGTCGTCGCGGTAGCCGTACAGGCGTCGGCATTCGTCCATCGCTTCGGGATCATAGGCCCGTACCGTGGCGCCTTCTTCCCACAGCGCTTCCATCAGGTAGCGGCTCGGTGCTTCGCGCATGTCGTCGGTATTGGGCTTGAAGGCCAGGCCCCACAGGGCGATGGACTTGCCGCGCAGCCCGCCCAGGCGCTGCTTGAGCTTGGCGAACAGGATGCGCCGTTGCTGGTCGTTGACTTCGTTGACGCTCTGCAACAGGCGCAGGGGCATGCCGCTGTGCTCGGCGGTGTGCAGCAGGGCCTTGATGTCCTTGGGGAAGCACGAGCCACCGAAACCGCAGCCGGGGTAGATGAAGTGGTAGCCGATGCGTGGGTCCGACCCGATGCCGCGGCGCACCGCTTCGATGTCGGCCCCCAGGTGTTCGCTGAGGTTGGCCAGTTCGTTCATGAAACTGATGCGCGTGGCGAGCATGGCGTTGGCGGCGTACTTGGTCAGCTCGGCGCTGCGGTTGTCCATGAACATCAGCTTCTCGTGGTTGCGGCAGAAGGGCGCGTAAAGCTCGGCAAGCTGGTCATGGGCGACGTCGTCATGGGTGCCGACGATGATCCGGTCGGGGCGCATGCAGTCGGCCAGGGCGCTACCTTCCTTGAGAAATTCGGGGTTGGACACCACGCGCACCTGCAAATGGCCCTTGCCCAGGCGCTGCAGTTCGTCGCGGGCCAGGGTCACGACCTGGTCGGCGGTGCCGACCGGTACCGTGGATTTGACGATCAGGGTGCGGTCGGCCTCCATCAGCTCGGCAATCTGTCGGGTGACGTTGAGCACATGGCTCAGGTCGGCCGAGCCGTCCTCGTCGGGTGGGGTGCCGACGGCGATGAAGATCAGCTCGGCATGGCTGACCGCGTCGCTGGCCTGGGTGCTGAACAGCAGGCGACCTTCCTTGATGTTGTCTTCCAGCAGGCCCGACAGGCCCGGCTCGCTGATCGGTGGGACGCCCTGACGCAGTTGGTTGATCTTGTGGGCATCCACGTCCACGCACAGGACCCGGTGGCCGACGTCGGCAAGTGCCGCCGCTTGTACCAGTCCTACGTAGCCAGTGCCAAAAACGCTCACGTCCATGTCGGCGTGCCTCGTATGGATGAGTAAGGGGTATGAAACAGTGGTGTGATTTCTGTATAGCTCAGCTCGCGGGAAATGCGTCAAACCAATGGCATGTTTCGTCGCATTTACAGACGCTAAACAAAACGGCCATTGGCCACCAACCCTTTGCCAATCCGGGGTTTAGCGTTGAAAGCTACTGGCATTTGGCCGTTCGATGAACCGATGAACGGTTGAAGGCCACGAATAATGCGGGGTCGTGACGATAGAGCGTCTCAACCGCGATACGTTTTTTGCGCCAGAATATGGCGTTGAGATGCCGTCGGAAAATTGACTTTTCCGGCTTGTGATTTGTTTCAAGACTGCTACGGTTTGAATGAAAACCCCTGACCGGAGTGGTCGAATCATGCGCGGATGGATCAAGCTGGCCCTGTTGTTCCTCTACCTGGCGAGCTTCCATGGCTATTACCGGGAGCGGATAGAAGCGCTGGGTCTTGGCCTGCCGTTGCTGCTTTACCTGGGCGTGGCGGGGGTGCTGGTGGTGGGGCTGCTGCTGGCGGCGTGGATTCGCCCAGGTTGGCTGCGCTGGGTGCTGGCGTTGGCTTTTGCGGTGAGTGCGCTGTTCTTCGATGCTTATATGCGAATCACCGATTCCTACCTCACCTACAGTGCGTTCGTGTCCATGGTGTATGCCGGTGGCTTCATCCAGGAAGCGCTACAGCAGTACCACTATGCGATCACCTTGGCGGCGTTCAACGCGCTGCTGGTGCTGTTGGGTGTGGGTTTGCGCCCGGGCGCTGTGCTGCGTCTGCCGCGCCTGGTGCCAATTGTCGCGCCATTTCTGGCGCTGGCGTTGCTGGTCGGTGTGCTGTTCATCCGCGCAGGCGAGGGGGCCCGCGGCCTGCCTGTGATGTACACACCCTTGGCTTATGTGAGCCTGTTCGGCTACGAGGCGCTGCATGACCGTGTCGGCCCACGCGAGCCGGTGAGCCTGGCGCAGTCCGGCAAGCCGATGGCGCGCGATATCGTGCTGATCATCGACGAGAGCATTTCGGGCAACTACCTGGACCTCAACACCCCTGCCGGCGTGGCGACTCACCTGCTGCAGCCGCACCCAGGGGTGAGTATCGTCAACTACGGCTACGCGGCCTCGGTGGCCAACTGCAGCGCCGACACCAACGTCACCTTGCGCTACGGCGGCACCCGCAGCGATTACCTGCGCATCAATTCGACCCAGCCGTCGATTTGGCAATACGCCAAGCGTGCAGGGCTGGGCACGGTGTACATCGATGCCCAGCGCACCGGCGGCAATCTGCAGAACCTGATGGACGAAACCGAGAAGCGCGACATCGACCGCTTCGTCCAGTTCGACGACACCCCCGTGGTGCAGCGCGACATGGCGGCGCTGGAGCAACTGGTCAGCCTGCTCAAGGATGGCCAGCCGCAACTGATCGTGATCAACAAGGTTGGCGCGCATTTCCCGGTGCACGACAAGTACCCCGACGCCTTCCTGACCTACCAGCCGGCATTGCCGCGTGGGCATTTCACCGATGTGGCCGACACCGGCACCCGCGACGGCTTCGATGGCCGCCCCGAAGACTGGGTGCTGTACCGCAACGCGTACCGCAATACGCTGGGCTGGAACGTGGGCGAGTTCTTCCGCCGCCTGTTCGCCGAGGCCGATCTGAGCCAGGCGGTGCTGATCTACACCTCCGACCATGGCCAGGACCTGCATGAGCGCGGCAATCCGGGCCTGAACACCCACTGCGACAGCGACCCGGTGATGGAGGAGGGGCTGGTACCGCTGGTGGTGATCCAGGGCACGAGCGTCAAGGCCCTGGACTGGCAGGCTCACCTGTCACAGAACCGCAACGCCTCCAGCCACTACAACATCTATCCGACGCTGCTCAAGCTGCTGGGCTATGACGCCGCAGCCGTCACCCGTATCTACGGCCAGGCGCTGGATGTGCCGACCGACGACCCGTTCACCTTCAACGTGCGCTTCAACGCACGGCTGGGCGCCAAGCCGGACTTTCGTCACATCGACCTCAGCCAGGTGGTGACCCCTGACCAGGCCAAGGGTGTAGCGGTGACTGCGGCGCCCTGAGCGCACATGCCGTTGCGGCAGGCGCGGGGCAAGCCCGCGCCTCCAGGCGTCAGTTGGCCCGTGCGGCGTTCAGTGCCCCGGCGCGCGACACGCGCAGGGCCACCAGGCTGCCCAGCACGATCACTCCGGCCAACGAGTACAGCGCAGCGTCGGTCGAGCCGGTCTGGTCCTTGATGAAACCAACCAGGTACGGGCTCAGGAAGCCAGCCATCTGCCCCACCGAGTTGATGATCGCCAGGCCCGCGACGGCCGCACTGGCGCTGAGCAGCGCGGTCGGCATCGGCCAGAACATCGGCAGGCCGGTCAGGGCGCCCATGGTGGCGATGGACAGGCCCAGGATGGCCACGGTTGGGTTGCTGGCGAAGTTGACCGCGATCAGCAGGCCGATGGCGCCCATCAGCATCGGCACCACCAAGTGCCAGCGGCGTTCGTTGCGCAGGTCTGCCGAGCGACCGACGATGATCATGAACACACCGGCCAGCAGGTAGGGGATCGCACTCAGCCAGCCGATCAGCAGCGGGCTGTCGAAGCCCAGGTTCTTGATGATCGATGGCAGCCAGAAGTTGATCGCATAGACGCCGCTCTGGATGCAGAAGTAGACGAAGCCGAAGGTCCAGATCAGCGGGTTGGTCAGCACGGCCCACACGCTGTCGCCGGTGGTGCTCGGCTTGCTCGCGGCATCGGCGGCGAGGTCTCTGGCGATCAGTTGGCGCTCGCTGTCCGACAACCAGGCGGCCTTCTGGTAGCCATCGCTGAGCAGGAACACCGCGAGGATGCCCAGCACCACGGTCGGCAGGCCCTGGATCAGGAACATCCACTGCCAGCCCGCCAGACCGTGCTGGCCGGCGGCGAAGTGGTCGAGAATCCAGCCGGAGAACGGCCCGCCGAGCAGGCCCGAGACCGGGATCGCCGACATGAACAGGGCCATGATGCGGCCACGGCGGTCAGCCGGGAACCAGCGCGAGAGATACAGGACCACGCCGGGGAAGAAGCCGGCTTCGGCGGCGCCGGTGAACAGGCGCAGCACGTAGAACTCCATCGGCGTGGTGACGAACAGCAGGCAGGTCGAGAGCGTGCCCCAGGCGATCATCATCACCGCGATCCAGCGCCGTGGGCCGAAGCGGTTGAGCGCCAGGTTGCTGGGCAGGCCGCAGAGCACGTAGCCGATGAAGAAGATCCCGGCGCCCAGGCCGTAGATGGTCTCGCTGAACTTCAGCGCGTCGAGCATCTGCAACTTGGCGAAGCCGACGTTGACGCGGTCCAGGTAGTTGAACAGGTAGCAGATGAAAATGAACGGGATCAACCGCAGGGTGATGCGCCGGTACAGCGCATTGCGGCTGGGGTCTTGGCCTTGGTCAGGGGCAGGGCTGTGTGCCATGATGAAATTCTCTGTTGTTATGGTTGTCACGCGGCGCCTGTTCCGGCGCTCGCCTGAAACGAGTCTCGGCGAGCAGGGCGCCGCTGTCTTTGTGCTTTTGCACAGCGTAGGGCACGCACGGCTGTGCTGCGGAACAAAGTCTGCCACTGCAAGGAACCCACATGTTCGAGCTTGACCACGACCTGGCCCAGGATATCGTCGACCGGGCGATGGCGATCCTGCCGTGCAACGTCAACGTCATGGACAGCCAGGGCCTGATCCTGGGCAGTGGCGAGCCAGAGCGCATCAATACCCGCCATGAGGGGGCGCAACTGGTCCTGGCCAATGGGCGCATCGTCGAACTCGACAGCGAGGCGGCCAAATGTCTCAAGGGCGTGCAGCCAGGGGTGAACCTGCCGTTGATGCTCGACGACCGATTGATCGGCGTGCTCGGCCTGACCGGCGATCCGCAGCAACTGCGCACCTACGGCGAGCTGGTGCGCATGACCGCCGAGATGCTCCTGGCCCAGCGTCACCTGCAGATCGAGCAACAGTGGCGCCGGCAGCGCTGCGACGATCTGCTGGCGCTGCTGCTCGGTGGCAGTGGCGAGTCCCCCCGGCTGGTGGACGAAGCCCGGCAACTGGGGCTCAAGCCGCAACTGCCAAGGGTGCCTTGCCTGTTCGAACTGGAGGCTGGGCCACCGGGCGAAGCGCTGTCGGCCTGGCTGACCAGCCGCTACCCGGACAGCTGGTGCGTAAGCCCGGCGCGTCAATCGTTGCTCTGGTGCCGTCCGGCAAGCGTGGCGCTGGACGAGGTGCGTCTGATCGAACGCTTGCAGCGCCATGGCTGGCAGGTCCAGCGCCTGGCCCTGGGCAGTGTGGCGCAGAGCCTGGAACAACTGCGACGAGGTTACCGTCGGGTCCGCGACCTGTTGGCGTATGGCCGCGAGGTAGTGCCTGGGGAGCGCGTGCTGAGTTTGTCGCGCTACCGCTTGCCGGCGTTGCTCTGGCGTCACCGCAACGATGATGCCCTGGACGAATTGCTCGAACCGTTGCAACGCATCCGCGCCAAGGATGCCAGCGGCCAATTGCTCGCCACCTTGCGTGCCTGGTGCGCCCATGACGGACAAAGCCAGGCATGCGCCGATGCCTTGGGGATCCATCGCAACAGTCTGCGTTATCGACTGGAGCGAATCGCTGAACTGGGCGAGGTGGATCCGCTGCGTCTGGAAGGGATGCTGAGCCTGTACCTGGGCTTGCAACTGTTACCCGCCGAGTGAGTCGCGGATCCGGGCAGTGGCATTTGCCCAAACAACCGGCCGGGTGTTTTGTGCATCCGACCGAGGCCGCTCTGGCACGCAGCTGTCAGCATGCGGGCTAACAGGACCAGGAGATTCCCCATGAAAGTCGTCATCGCCCCCGATTCGTTCAAGGACAGCCTCGATGCCGCCGGTGTCGCCCGGGCGATCAGCGCCGGGCTGGCCAAGGTCTGGCCCGAGGCGGAGCGAATCGAGTGCCCGATGGCCGATGGCGGTGAGGGCACCATGGAAGCGATCGTCGCGGCCACCGAGGGCGAGCAGCGCCGCCAGGTGGTGCGCGGGCCGCTGGGGGCGCCAGTGGAGGCGAGCTGGGGCTGGTTGGCGCAGAGCCGCACCGCGGTGATCGAGATGGCCCAGGCCAGTGGTATCCAGTTGCTGCCCAGCGCACAGCGCGATGCCTGTCGCAGCAGTACCTGGGGCACCGGCGAGCTGATTGCCGCAGCCCTGGCGGCAGGTGCGCAGCGCATCGTGCTGGCCATCGGCGGCAGCGCCACCAACGACGCCGGCAGCGGCATGTTGCGGGCCTTGGGCCTGCGCTTGCTGGACCGCGAAGGCCAGGCACTGGCCGAGGGCGGTCTGGCCCTGGCGCAACTGGCACGCATCGACGCCAGCGACCTCGATCCGCGTCTGGCCGAGGTGCAGTTCGAGGTGGCGGCGGATGTCGACAACCCCTTGTGCGGGGTCAATGGTGCCTCGGCGATCTTCGGTCCGCAGAAGGGCGCAACGCCCGAGCAGGTATTGCAGCTGGACCAGGCACTGGGGCATTTCGCTGATCATTGCGCGCAGTTGCTGGGTGAAGACCTGCGTGAATCTCCCGGCTGCGGTGCGGCGGGCGGCATGGGCTTTGCGGCCAAGGCCTTCATGGGCGCGCGTTTTCGTCCTGGGGTCGAAGTGGTGGCGGAGCTCGCCGGGTTGGACGGGCTGGTGCAGGGCGCGGACCTGGTGATCACCGGCGAAGGCCGTTTCGATGCCCAGACCCTGCGCGGCAAGACCCCGATGGGCGTGGCCCGCGTGGCCAAGCGTTACGGTGTGCCGGTGGTGGTGATTGCCGGGACCTTGGGGGAGGGCTACGAGGCGTTGTATGCCCATGGCATCGATGCCGCGTTCGCCGTGACTAGCGGGCCGATGACGCTCGAGCGCGCTTGTGCCGAGGCCGGGGCGCTGCTCGAGGCGCGGGCGGGGGATATCGCACGGTTGTGGCGGTTGGCGCGGGCGGTGTAGGAGTCATCTCTTTCGAGGGTTTTGTGTGGGGGCTGGCAGGTGCTCGCCGAGAGATTTTTAGTGCTCATTAGATCGAGCGCCGCCCGCGCGGCGCTTCGCGGGCAAGTCGGAGCGCCGAACCGCCGCCCCCACATTTGTTTCCGGCCAGTTATGCCTGTGCCACAGGCGCGCGACCGCCTGGTGTGTACGACTCGGTACCGCGTCGTGCGCCAAAGGGGTCGCGCGAAAATGCCACAGGATTCATTGGCCCGAAACAAACTGTAGGAGCGG
>NZ_BCBT01000036.1:0-62367 GCF_001320965.1 Pseudomonas sp. NBRC 111143
GCTCCTACAGGGGCTATGTAGCCCGCTGAAGGTCAGTGATGCTTGCGCGGCACTGGCGTGAGCAATTCATCCGGCGGCATCTCGCACTTGATCTTGCGCCCCAGCAGTTCCTCGATCGCCGGCAACTGGTAGGAGTCATCCTCGCCGGCAAAACTGATCGACACACCACTGGTGCCTGCACGGCCGGTACGGCCGATGCGGTGCACGTAGTCGTCCGGGTCTTCCGGCAGGGTGAAGTTGATCACGTGGCTGATACCGTCGATATGGATCCCGCGCCCGGCCACGTCGGTGGCCACCAGCACGGTGATGCGCCCTTCGCGGAAGTTTTCCAGGGTACGGATGCGCTTGTGCTGCGGCACATCGCCCGACAGTTGGGCGGCATTGATGCCGTCGCGCACCAGCTTCTCCTCGATGCGCCGCACCTCGTCCTTGCGATTGGCGAAGACCATCACCCGTTCCCACTTGTTCTGCGTGACCAGGTTGTACAGCAGCTTGTACTTGTCGCTGCCCGCCACGGCATAGACGTGCTGCTCGACCGTCTCGCTGGCGACGTTCTCCGGCTCGATCTCGACGATGGCCGGATCAGTGGTCCACTGCTTGGCCAGGTTCATGACGTCGTCGGTGAAGGTGGCGGAGAACAGCAGGGTCTGGCGTTCGCTCTTGGGCGGGGTCTGGCGGATGATCTGGCGTACCTGTGGGATGAAGCCCATGTCGAGCATGCGGTCGGCTTCGTCCAGCACCATCACCTCGACCATGTCCAGGTGCACTTCGCCGCGTTGCTGGAAGTCCAGCAGGCGGCCCGGGGTGGCGACCAGGATGTCGCAGTAGCGCTTTTCCAGGGCCTTGAGCTGCTTGTCGTACTCCATGCCGCCGACGAAGCTCATCACGTTCAGCCCGCTGTACTTGGTCAGGGCCTCGGCGTCCTTGGCGATCTGCACCACCAGTTCGCGGGTCGGGGCGATGATCAGGGCACGCGGCTCGCCCATGTAGCGTTCCTTGGGCGGCGGGGTTTGCTGCAGCTGCGAGATGATCGAGATCAGGAACGCGGCCGTCTTGCCGGTGCCGGTCTGGGCCCGGCCGATGGCATCCTGGCCACGCAGGGTGTAACCCAGGACCTGGGCCTGGATCGGCGTGCAGTAGGGGAAGCCCAGGTCGTGGATGGCATGCATCAGCTCGTTGGAGAGCTTGAAGTCGTGGAAGCGGGTCTTGCCTTCCTGAGGCTCGACCACGAAGTCCTCGGGCTTCCACAGGCTGGCCTGGGGCTTGGGTTTGCGCTCACGGCGGGTTTTTTCCCGGGGCGGCTCGACAGGCGCGGCTTCAGCCTTGGCCACAGGTTCGGGCTGGCTGCGCGGCGCAGACTTCGCTCTTGGCGGTTTCGGGGGCCGGGCCGGTGCAGGCTGAGGCGTGGGTGCAATCACGGGGGCAGCGGGCGCGACGGCCTGTGGGGCGGCGTCTCCCTTGCCGAATATTTTCTTGAGTGCCTTGAGCACGGTCGTCTCGTCAACTGGTTAAGGAATGTACGCCGGGCAGTGTAATGCAAGATCCAGGCTCGGCGTAGTACCGGGTGTAGTCCAATGCGCCGACGGCTACAGGCGCACGTCGATTTACAGCAGGCGCTTGGCCAGCCAGTCGTGGATATCGCTCAGTTCCTCGACCACCACCTCGTGTTCCATGGGGTATTCGTGCCAGCGCGCGGCCACGCCCCAGGTGTTCAGGTACTCGAAGGCCGTGCGGCCCATCGACGGGATCACCACCGGGTCATGCACGCCATGCAGGCATAGGGCCGGGGTACGTTGCTGGCAAGCGCTGAGCTGATGGCTTTCGGTGAAGGTCGGTGCGTAGGTGGACAGGGCGATCACCCCTCCGAGCGCTTCCTGCCACTTTATATAGGCGGTATGCAGCACTACGGCGCCGCCCTGGGAAAATCCGGCGAGGATGATCCTCGACAGGTTGATGCCCTTGGCCTGCTCGGCCTTGATCAGCTCGATGACCTGGTCGGCCGATTCTTCAAGTTGCGCCTCGTCGATGGCCCGGGCCGGGGTCATGGCCTTGATGTCGTACCAGCTCGGCATGGCATAGCCGCCGTTGATGGTGACTGGGCGGGTCGGCGCCTGGGGCATGATGAAACGGGTGCTTTGCAGACGTTCCTGCATGAATTCGGCCACCGGTAGGAAGTCGTAACGGTCGGCCCCCAGGCCGTGCAACCAGATCACACAGGCGTCGGCGGTCTTCTGGGGTTCGAGAATCAGCGGGTTGGTCATGACTGCTCCGAAAAAGTGCGTAAGAACTTATTGAGTGCGTAAAAAGAAGGCGCTGGTGGTTAGTGCCATAAAAAGATGTCGCAACTCTACAACTTTACCCCCTTGACGCATGCTTAAACGCTTAAGGCGGCAACTATGGTACGCGCTTTGCTACGTTCGTACCGATGCGATGGACGGGGACCTGAACGGTAACACCCGCCCACGTGGATGGAAGGCTGTCACAGAACAGCCCATTGCGCCAATTGACCCAAAAACAAGCCAACAAGGGTCGGATGCGCCTCATAAGGGTGCGGTGCAATTCCGGCTCGGTACAACAAGAGCATTTGGAGGTTGTTGATGAAGATGTTGAAAACCACGCTGGCAGTCCTGACCGCTGCCGCCACCCTGGGCACCGTGGGCGCCGCCCAGGCTGGCGCCACGCTCGATGCGGTAAAGAAGAAGGGCTTCGTCCAGTGTGGCGTGAGCGACGGCCTCCCGGGCTTCTCCGTTCCTGACGCCCAAGGCAAGATCGTCGGCATCGACGCCGACGTCTGCCGCGCCGTGGCTGCCGCCGTGTTCGGCGACGCCACCAAGGTCAAGTTCAGCCAGCTCAACGCCAAGGAGCGCTTCACCGCGCTGCAGTCCGGCGAAGTCGACGTACTGTCGCGCAACACCACCTGGACCAGCTCGCGTGACGCTGGCATGGGCCTGGTGTTCGCCGGTGTCACCTACTATGACGGCGTGGGCTTCCTGGTGAACAAGAAGCTGGGCGTTTCCAGCGCCAAGGAGCTCGATGGCGCGACCATCTGCATCCAGGCCGGTACCACCACCGAGCTGAACGTCTCCGACTACTTCCGCGCCAATGGCCTGAAGTACACCCCGATCACCTTCGACACCTCCGACGAGAGCGCCAAGTCGCTGGAGTCCGGTCGTTGCGACGTGCTGACGTCCGACAAGTCGCAGCTCTACGCACAGCGCTCCAAGCTGGCGGCTCCCACCGAGTACGTGGTGCTGCCGGAAACCATCTCCAAGGAGCCCCTGGGCCCGGTCGTGCGTAAAGGCGACGAGGAGTGGTTCAGCATCGTCAAGTGGACCCTCTACGCCATGCTCAACGCCGAAGAAGCAGGCGTGACCTCGAAAAACGTCGAGGCCGAAGCCAAGTCCACCAAGAACCCCGACGTCGCCCGCCTGCTGGGTGCCGACGGCGAGTACGGCAAGGACCTGAAGCTGCCCAAGGACTGGGTAGTGCAGATCGTCAAGCAAGTCGGTAACTACGGTGAAGTGTTCGAGAAGAACCTGGGCAAGAGCACCCCGCTGGAAATCGACCGCGGCTTGAATGCCCTGTGGAACAACGGCGGCATCCAGTACGCACCGCCTGTGCGCTGATGGCTGCCCCCCGCGACGGCATCCGGCCGTCGCGGGTCGTTCGACTCCCTTCTTTTCGGGGCATTTCATGCAAAATCATATCGGCGCACGGAAAGGGTTATCCCTGAGCGATCCACGTGTGCGCGCGTGGCTGTTCCAGATCATCACGGTCGTGGCCGTGATCGGCCTGGGCTGGTACCTCATCCACAACACCCAGACCAACATGCAGCACCGAGGGATCACCTCGGGCTTCGACTTTCTCGAGCGCAGTGCCGGTTTCGGCATCGCCCAGCACCTGATCGACTACACCGAAGCCGACACCTATGCACGGGTGTTGCTGGTCGGCCTGCTCAATACCCTGCTGGCAAGTGTCATCGGCATCATCATCGCCACCGTGCTTGGCTTCGTCGTCGGCGTTGCCCGGTTATCCTCGAACTGGGTGATCAGCAAGCTCGCGGCCGTTTACGTCGAGACCTTCCGTAACATTCCACCGCTGCTGCAGATCCTGTTCTGGTACTTCGCGGTATTCACCGCCTTGCCGGGGCCACGCGGCAGCATCAACATCGATGACCTGTTCTTCATCAGCAGCCGTGGCGTGAACATGCCCGGAGCCTCCATCGGCGAAGGTTTCTGGCCGTTCGTCGTGGCGGTGCTGCTGGCGGTCGTGGCCATTGTCCTGATGGTGCGCTACGCCAACAAACGCTTCGATGAGACCGGCCAGCCGTTCCACAAGTTCTGGGTAGGGCTGGCGCTGCTCGTTGGCATTCCCGGTATCAGCGCGCTGCTGTTTGGCAACCCATTGCAGTGGGAAGTGCCGCAGCTCAAAGGTTTCAACTTCGTCGGCGGCTGGGTGCTGATTCCCGAATTCCTCGCGCTGACCCTGGCACTGTCGATCTACACCGCCGCCTTCATCGCAGAAATCGTACGCGCCGGTATCCGCTCGGTCAGCCATGGCCAGACCGAAGCGGCCCGTTCGCTGGGCCTGCGCGAAGGGCCGACCTTGCGCAAGGTCATCATTCCGCAGGCGATGCGGGTGATCATTCCGCCGCTGACCAGCCAATACCTGAACCTGACGAAGAACTCGTCGCTCGCGGCGGTCATCGGCTACCCGGAATTGGTGTCGCTGTTTGCCGGCACGGTGCTGAACCAGACCGGCCAGTCGGTCGAGGTCATGGCGATCACCATGGCTGTGTATCTGACGATCAGCATCAGCATCTCGTTGCTGATGAACTGGTACAACAAGCGCATTGCGCTGATCGAGCGGTGAGGACAGGCGCATGACTTCCCATGTTTTCAAACCCGATATGCCGCCACCGGTGAAGACCGTCGGCGTGCTGGCGTGGATGCGCGCCAACCTGTTCTCCAGCTGGATCAACACGCTGTTGACCCTGTTCGCGATCTACCTGGTCTGGCTGATCGTGCCGGCACTGCTGCAGTGGGCGTTCCTGGACGCCAACTGGACGGGCACGACCCGCGCGGACTGCACCAAGGACGGCGCATGTTGGGTGTTCATCCAGCAACGCATCGGCCAGTTCATGTACGGCTATTACCCGAGCGAGTTGCGCTGGCGGGTCGACCTGACCGTGTGGCTGGGCGTGATCGCCGCCGCACCGCTATTCATCCGCCGGTTCCCGCGCAAGGTGCCCTACGGTATTGGTTATCTGGTGCTGTATCCGATCCTCGCCTACCTGCTGCTGCACGGTGGCAGTTTCGGCCTGACGCTGGTGCCGACCTCGCAATGGGGCGGCCTGATGCTGACCCTGGTCATCGCGACCGTAGGTATCGCCGCAGCCTTGCCGCTGGGCATCCTGCTGGCGCTGGGACGGCGCTCGAAGATGCCGGTGGTCAAGGCCGTGTCGGTGACTTTCATCGAGTTCTGGCGTGGCATTCCGCTGATCACCGTGCTGTTCATGTCGTCGGTGATGCTGCCGCTGTTCATGCCCGAGGGCACGAGCTTCGACAAGCTGCTGCGGGCGATGATTTTCGTGATCCTGTTCGAGTCGGCCTACATTGCCGAGGTGGTTCGCGGCGGCCTGCAGGCGATTCCCAAGGGGCAGTACGAGGCAGCTGCGGCGATGGGGCTGGGCTATTGGCGTGCCATGGGCCTGGTGATCTTGCCGCAGGCCCTGAAGCTGGTGATCCCCGGCATCGTCAACACCTTCATCGCGCTGTTCAAGGACACCAGCCTGGTGATCATCATCGGCCTGTTCGACCTGCTCAACAGCACCCGCCAAGCCACGGCAGATCCTGCCTGGCTCGGCATGGCGACCGAGGGCTACGTGTTCGCGGCCCTGGTCTACTGGATTTTCTGTTTCGGTATGTCCCGCTACTCCATGCACCTGGAGCGCAAGCTGGACACTGGCCACAAGCGTTAGGAGTTTCGAAATGAGTGAAGCGATCAAGCAGCCTGCCGGCCCCGAAGGCATCATCCAGATGCAGGGTGTGAACAAGTGGTATGGCCAGTTCCATGTGCTCAAGGATATCAATCTGAACGTACGCCAGGGCGAGCGCATCGTCCTGTGCGGGCCGTCCGGCTCGGGCAAGTCCACCACCATCCGCTGCCTGAACCGGTTGGAAGAGCACCAGCAGGGGCGCATCGTCGTCGATGGCGTGGAACTGACCAACGACCTCAAGCAGATCGAGGCGATCCGTCGTGAAGTCGGCATGGTGTTCCAGCACTTCAACCTGTTCCCGCACCTGACCATCCTCGAGAACTGCACCCTGGCACCGATGTGGGTTCGCAAGATGCCCAAGCGCAAGGCCGAGGAAATTGCCATGCATTACCTGGAGCGTGTGCGTATTCCAGAGCAGGCGCACAAGTTTCCGGGGCAGTTGTCGGGCGGTCAGCAGCAACGTGTGGCCATTGCCCGCGCGCTGTGCATGAAGCCCAAGATCATGCTGTTCGACGAGCCGACTTCGGCACTCGATCCGGAAATGGTCAAGGAAGTGCTCGACACCATGGTCGGCCTGGCCGAAGACGGCATGACCATGCTCTGCGTCACCCACGAGATGGGCTTCGCCCGCACCGTGGCGAACCGGGTGATCTTCATGGACAAGGGCGAGATCGTCGAGCAGGCCTCGCCGGATGACTTCTTCGACCGGCCGCGCAGTGACCGGACCAAGTTGTTCCTGAGCCAGATCCTGCACTGATGTGACTGGGGCCGCAAAAGCGGCCCCATGTCGTTGTTACTTTTCTTCCTTGGTCGCCACCGGCGCCGGTGGCGGACGCAGCCCGACCTCGGCAATCAGCTTCAACTGCTTGCCATTGCGCATCACCTCGATGCTGATCTTCTCGCTGGGTTTGATTCGTGCCACCTGGTTCATCGACCTGCGACCATCGCCGGCCGGCTCGCCATTGATGCTCATGATCACGTCACCCAGTTGCAGCCCGGCACGCTGGGCCGGGCCGTCGCGGAAAATACCGGCGACAACGATGCCCGGACGCCCCTGCATGCCGAACGACTCGGCCAGCTCCTCGCTCAATGGCTGCGTCTCGATGCCCAGCCAGCCGCGAATCACCTGGCCGTGCTCGACGATCGATTTCATCACCTCCAGCGCAAGCTTGGCGGGGATGGCGAAACCGATACCCTGCGAACCACCGGATTTGGAGAAGATCGCGGTGTTGATGCCGATCAGATTGCCGTTGGCGTCGACCAGTGCACCGCCGGAGTTGCCCGGGTTGATGGCCGCGTCAGTCTGGATGAAGTCTTCATAATTGTTCAGCCCCAGCTGGTTGCGGCCGGTGGCGCTGATGATGCCCATGGTCACGGTCTGGCCGACGCCGAAGGGGTTGCCGATGGCCAGGCAGACATCGCCGATGTGGATGTTATCGGAGCGGCCGATGGTGATGGCTGGCAGGTTCTTCAGGTCGATCTTCAGCACCGCCAGGTCGGTTTCCGGGTCGCTGCCGATGACGCGGGCCAGGGTCTCGCGGCCATCCTTGAGCGCCACCACGATCTGGTCGGCCCCGCTGGTCACGTGGTTGTTGGTCAGCAGGTAGCCTTCGGGGCTCATGATCACCGCCGAGCCCAGGCTCGATTCCCAGCGCCGCTGCTTGGGCAGGTTGTCGCCGAAGAAACGACGGAACTGCGGGTCTTCGAACAGCGGATGGGCGCTCTTGTTGACCACTTTGGTGGTGTACAGGTTGGCGACCGCGGGCGCCGCCAGGGTGACGGCGTCGGCATAGCTGACCGGGCCCTGCATGATCCGGGAAGTCTGCGGTGCCTGTTGCAGGTTGACGTCCTGGCTGGGCAGGCCGACCCATTCCGGGAAACGCTGGATGATCAGTGCGGCGATCAGTACGCCAGTGAGCAGGGGCCAGCCAAAGTAACGCAAAGCCTTGAGCATCGAATGAATCCTGGAAATGGGACGAGGGCCGGGGCGCGAACGCGCGCGATCATACACCTCGGTGATCGGTGAGGGTATGGATCGCGAAGCAGCCGAAGCTGATGTACGCCGGTTTCCCCGAATCCGGCGACGGCCCATAATGGCGCCCAGTATACGAGGCCTGGCGCCCGTTGAAGCAGCGAATTACGAGGAGATTTTCCATGGCCGTCGCCCTTAGCACCCTGGTCGAGGAAGCCGAGCGCTACCTGTCCAGCGCCAAGATCCAGGATTACTGCCCCAACGGCCTGCAGGTCGAGGGGCGTCCGCAGGTCAGCCGCATCGTCACGGGCGTCACGGCCAGCCAGGCCTTGCTCGATGCCGCAGTCGAAGCCGAGGCCGACCTGGTGCTGGTGCACCATGGCTACTTCTGGAAGGGCGAGAGCCCGTGCATCACCGGGATCAAGCAGCGGCGCATCAAGACCCTGCTCAAGCACGACATCAGCCTGCTGGCCTTCCACCTGCCGCTGGACGTGCACCCTGAGGTGGGCAACAACGTGCAGTTGGCGCGCCAGCTCGATATTACCGTCGAAGGCCCTCTCGACCCCGAAAACCCGCGGGTGGTCGGCCTGATCGGCTCGCTCGCCGAGCCCATGTCGGCCGGCGATTTCGCCCGCCGCGTGCGCGAAGCCATGGGCCGCGAGCCGCTGTTGGTCGAGGGGGAGGGGATGATCCGCCGGGTTGGCTGGTGCACCGGTGGCGGCCAGGATTATATCGACAACGCCATCGCCGCGGGTGTCGACCTGTTCATCAGCGGCGAGGCCTCGGAGCAGACGTACCACAGCGCGCGCGAGAACGGCATCAGCTTCATCGCAGCAGGGCACCACGCCACCGAACGCTATGGGGTGCAGGCGCTGGGCGACTACCTGGCCAAGCGCTTTGCCCTGGAACACCTGTTCATCGATTGCCCGAATCCGATTTAGGCAGGTGCGGTCCTCAAACCCCCAGTCATATCATTAGACCGTTTCGATCTAGCTGGCCTCCTAAATAGAATCAGGCGCTGTGATAAAGTGGCTCGCTCGAACACGGCCCGCTGGCCGTCCATAAGATCGTTTTTCGTGAGTAGCCATGGTCGACAAACTGACGCACTTGAAACAGCTGGAGGCGGAGAGCATCCACATCATCCGCGAGGTGGCCGCCGAGTTCGACAACCCGGTGATGCTGTACTCGATCGGCAAGGACTCCGCCGTGATGCTGCACCTGGCGCGCAAGGCTTTCTTCCCGGGCAAGCTGCCGTTCCCGGTGATGCACGTCGACACCCAGTGGAAATTCCAGGAGATGTACCGCTTCCGCGACAAGATGGTCGAGGAAATGGGGCTGGAGCTGATCACCCACGTCAACCCCGAGGGTGTGGCGCAGGGGATCAACCCCTTCACCCACGGCAGCTCCAAGCACACCGACATCATGAAAACCCAAGGCCTGAAGCAGGCGCTGGACAAGCATGGTTTCGACGCCGCCTTCGGTGGCGCTCGCCGCGATGAAGAGAAGTCGCGGGCCAAGGAGCGTGTCTACTCGTTCCGCGACAGCAAGCACCGCTGGGACCCGAAGAACCAGCGTCCGGAGCTGTGGAACGTCTACAACGGCAAGGTCAACAAGGGCGAGTCGATCCGCGTCTTCCCGCTGTCGAACTGGACCGAGCTGGACATCTGGCAGTACATCTACCTCGAAGGCATCCCGATCGTGCCGCTGTACTTCGCCGCCGAGCGTGAAGTCATCGAGAAGAACGGCACCCTGATCATGATCGACGACGATCGCATCCTCGAGCACCTGAGCGACGAGGAGAAGGCGCGCATCGTCAAGAAGAAGGTGCGTTTCCGTACCCTGGGCTGCTACCCGTTGACGGGCGCTGTCGAGTCCGAAGCCGAAACGCTGACCGACATCATTCAGGAAATGCTTCTGACGCGTACTTCCGAGCGTCAGGGCCGAGTCATCGACCACGATGGCGCCGGCTCCATGGAAGACAAGAAACGTCAGGGCTACTTCTAACTTCAGGGTTACTCCATGTCGCACCAATCCGATTTGATCAGCGAAGACATCCTCGCTTATCTGGCTCAGCACGAGCGCAAAGAACTGCTGCGTTTCCTCACCTGCGGCAACGTGGATGACGGCAAGAGCACCCTGATCGGGCGCCTGCTGCACGACTCCAAGATGATCTACGAGGACCACCTCGAGGCCATCACCCGTGACTCGAAGAAGTCCGGTACCACGGGCGAGGAAGTCGACCTGGCGCTGCTGGTCGATGGCCTGCAGGCCGAGCGCGAGCAGGGCATCACCATCGATGTCGCCTACCGCTACTTCTCCACCGCCAAGCGCAAGTTCATCATCGCCGACACCCCGGGCCACGAGCAGTACACCCGCAACATGGCCACCGGCGCCTCGACCTGCGACCTGGCGATCATCCTGGTCGATGCCCGCTACGGCGTGCAGACTCAGACCCGCCGCCACAGCTATATCGCCTCGTTGCTGGGCATCAAGCACATCGTCGTCGCGATCAACAAGATGGACCTCAAAGGCTTTGACGAGCAGGTCTTCGAGTCGATCAAGGCCGACTACCTGAAGTTCGCCGACGCCATCGACCTGAAGCCGTCGAGCCTGCACTTCGTGCCGATGTCGGCGCTCAAGGGCGACAACGTCGTCAACCGCAGCGAGCGCTCGCCGTGGTACACGGGCCCGGCGCTGATGGAGATCCTCGAGACCGTCGAGGTTTCGGCTGACCGCAACGTCACCGACCTGCGTTTCCCGGTGCAGTACGTCAATCGCCCGAACCTGAACTTCCGCGGCTTTGCCGGCACCATCGCCAGTGGCGTGGTGCACAAGGGCGACGATATCGTGGTGCTGCCGTCGGGCAAGAGCAGCCGCGTCAAGTCCATCGTCACCTACGAGGGCGAGCTGGAGAACGCAGGCCCAGGTCAGGCCGTGACCCTGACCATGGAAGACGAGATCGACATCTCCCGCGGCGACCTGCTGGTGCATGCCGACAACGTCCCGCAGGTGGCCGACCAGTTCGAGGCCATGCTGGTGTGGATGGCCGAGGAGCCGATGCTTCCGGGCAAGAAGTACGACATCAAGCGCGCCACCAGCTATGTGCCAGGCTCGATTGCCAGCATCACCCACAAGGTCGATGTGAACACCCTGGAGCAGGGCGCCGCCAGTGCGCTGCAACTGAACGAGATCGGTCGCGTCAAGGTCGCCCTGGACGCCGCCATCGCACTGGACGGCTACGACAGCAACCGCACCACCGGTGCGTTCATCGTCATCGATCGCCTGACCAACGGCACCGTTGGCGCCGGCATGATCATCGCCCCGCCGGTGCTGCCGCACGGCGGCACCGGTCAGCACGGCAAGCTCGCCCACGTCTCCACCGAGGAGCGTGCCTTGCGCTTCGGCCAGCAACCAGCCACCGTGCTGTTCAGCGGCCTGTCGGGCGCCGGCAAGAGCACCCTGGCCTACGCCGTGGAGCGCAAGCTGTTCGACATGGGCCGTGCGGTCTACGTGCTCGACGGCCAGAACCTGCGCCATGACCTGAACAAGGGCTTGCCGCAGGATCGCGCCGGTCGCACCGAGAACTGGCGTCGTGCTGCTCACGTGGCGCGCCAGTTCAACGAGGCCGGCCTGCTGACCCTGGCCGCCTTCGTCGCCCCGGATGCCGAAGGCCGCGAGCAGGCCAAGGCGCTGATCGGCAAGGAACGCCTGGTGACCGTCTACGTCCAGGCTTCGCCGCTGGCGTGCCGCGAGCGCGACCCACAGGGCCTGTATGCCGCCGGTGGCGACAACATCCCGGGTGAAAGCTTCCCGTTCGATGTGCCGCTGGATGCGGACCTGGTGATCGACACCCAGAGCACCAGCGTCGAGGACGGCGTGAAGCAAGTGCTGGATGTGCTGCGCCAGCGCGGCGCGATCTGACGTTCGCTGCTGCACCAGAAACCCCGCCTCGGCGGGGTTTTCTGTTGGTGGCCAGACCCATTCAGGCAAGCCCATTGTCCTGCCGCCACGTCATCACCTTTTGAACAATGCTGTTCGCCGACTCGCTTGTGCCTGATTCAGGGTGATAGATGAGGTCTGACCCCTGCGGGTGAGCGGTGATGTCGATGAAGTGCTCCAGCAACCCATCCTGGAACTCGGACGAACCTTGTGCGGTGACGAGCATTTCGACCAGTGATTCGAACTCGTCAGATGCGTAGTCGCTCAGCTGTTGCCTGAAGGTGATCATTCCTCGACCTCCGAGGACAGCGCATATTGCAGGGCGCTCATGATCCGCATGTTGTCCATGTCGTACACCACTGCGCTGAGCTCCGGTGGCAAGAGGTGGCAGATCTGGTAGGAGCGCAAGCCTCTGGCCGTTTCACCGAACGGCGCGCGAGGCGCCCAGCCTTTCTTGATTCGGTTCAATTGCGATTCGACGAATTGCTTCGAGAGTACCGGGTCTTCGGCGATGGTCATCCAGAAGGTGCTGGAGAACTGGTCGAAGCTTGTGAAATGGTGTCCGGCGAGTTTTTGGGCGATGTGAGTGGGGATGGGTGTGGCCATGTCGTTCGGGCTCCTTGTGCACGACAGGGTGAGGTGTCCCATGATCAACGCTTGGTCAGCCAGGGAATAGATTCCGATTGCCGAGTTCTGCGCGGGTTGTTTTCTTGTGGCGAGTCAGAAAACTCCGCTACTGGTGTCGTCCAGGGCTGGCACCCTGTGCAAGACGCCTAGATATGCTTCTCCCCCACCGGAATCACTCGCCTTTCCTTCACTGCCTTGTACGAAAAGCTCGAATAGATTTCCTTCACCCCGGGCAGTGTCTGCAGCACTTCGCGGGCGAATTCGCCGAAAGACTCCAGGTCCCGCGCAAGGACCTCCAGGAGAAAGTCATAGCGCCCCGAGATGTTGTGGCAGGCGACGATTTCCGGGATTTCCATCAGGCGCTTCTCGAAGGCGCGTGCAGCGTCCTTGTTGTGCGATTCCATCATGATGCTGACGAATGCAGTGACGCCAAAGCCCAGAGACTTGGGCGAAAGGATGGCCTGGTAGCCGGTGATGTAGCCGCCTTCCTCCAGTAGCTTTACCCGACGCCAGCAAGGTGAAGTGGTCAGGGCGACCTGGTCGGCGAGGTCGGCGACGGTGAGGCGGGCGTTGTCTTGCAGGGCGCCAAGCAGGGCGCGGTCGGTTCGGTCGAGAGGGGCTGGCATGGTGTGCCCTTTTTTCGGTCTGATTGTTGTTTTTGTTCCAGAACTGCCGATGTTCACGGGGCAATTTGGAAAAAAATCCGGTGTGCCAAGGCATAAGCTTAGAACAAACAACAAGGAGGCTGTTGTCATGCGCGCCACTGTCGACAAGACCGGTTTTTCCACGCGGGCCATTCACCATGGCTACGACCCGCAGTCCCACGGTGGTGCGCTGGTGCCGCCGGTCTACCAGACCGCGACCTACGCGTTCGAAAGCGTCGAGTATGGTGCGGCCTGTTTTGCCGGCGAGCAGGCCGGGCATTTCTACAGCCGTATCTCCAACCCGACCCTGTCCCTGCTCGAGCAGCGCATGGCTTCGCTTGAAGGTGGCGAGGCGGGCCTGGCGCTGGCCTCGGGGATGGGCGCCATTACGTCCACGCTGTGGACGCTGCTGCGTCCCGGTGATGAGCTTATCGTCGGCGATACCCTGTATGGCTGCACCTTCGCTTTCCTGCACCATGGCATCGGCGAATTCGGCGTCAAGGTGAAACATGTCGATCTGAACGATCCCGCTGCGCTCGAGGCGGCGATCACCTCCAATACACGGATGATCTATTTCGAAACCCCGGCCAACCCCAACATGCACCTGGTGGACATCGCCGCAGTGGTGGGCGTGGCGCGCCAGCATGAGCTGCTGGTGGTGATCGACAACACCTACTGCACCCCCTATCTGCAACGCCCGCTGGAGCTGGGCGCGGACCTGGTGGTGCATTCGGCGACCAAGTACCTCAGTGGCCATGGCGATATCACCGCCGGGTTGGTGGTGGGGCGCAAGGCGCTGATCGACCGTATTCGCCTGGAAGGCTTGAAGGACATGACCGGCGCCGTGCTGTCGCCGCACGACGCATCGCTGCTGATGCGCGGTATGAAAACCCTGGCCCTGCGCATGGAGCGCCATTGCAGCAATGCCTTGCGCGTGGCGCAGTTTCTGGAGCGGCATCCGCAGGTCGAGCTGATTCACTACCCTGGCCTGCCGAGCTTTGCACAGTTCGGCCTGGCGCAGCGGCAGATGCGTTTGCCGGGCGGGATGATTGCGTTCGAGCTCAAGGGTGGCATCCAGGCGGGGCGACGCTTCATGAACGCGTTGCAGCTGTTCAGGCGTGCAGTGAGCCTGGGCGATGCCGAGTCGCTGGCGCAGCACCCGGCGAGCATGACCCATTCGAGCTATACGCCCGAGGAGCGGGCGCAGCATGGGATCTCCGAGGGGTTGGTGCGGTTGTCGGTGGGCCTGGAGGATGTCGACGACCTGCTGGCGGATCTTGGGCAGGCCCTCGGGAGCCGTGTTCGAGTTGAGTGATGGCCACTTCTCGCGGGCACAAAAAAAGGCCGCTTTACGCGGCCTTTGTCATGCTTGCTGGGTCAGCGCTTGAGGCCGTAGCTCTCGTCGAGCATGCCCGGCGAGTTCGGCGCCTTGGGCGCGTAGTCACGTGGGACTTCGGCGGTATCCTTCGGCGGTGTCAGGCGATCGCGCGGACCTTGCGCGGCTTCGGAGTGCAACGAAGCGAGCAGGCGCTGACGGGTCAGTTCGTCCAGGGCCAGGCGATTGGCCCCGTCCGCCAGGTGATCCTGCACATCCTGGTAGCTCTGGGTCAGTTTCTTGACCAGCGAAGCAGTGCTGTTGAAGTGGGTGACCACTTCGTTCTGGTAATTGTCGAAACGCTGCTGGATGTCATCCAGCTGGCGTTGCGTACTGCTGGGAGCCGCGTTGGGGAGAAGGCGGGCCAGGGCGAAACCGACGACGACACCAACGACCAGTGCCAGGGTCGGCAGCAACCAAACAAGGAGCGAGTGTTCCACGAGTCCTTCCTCTATAAACGGCTTTGCTTTACGTTAACGGCTCAGACCTGCGCTGTATACCGCGAGCAATCGCAAATCAGAACAGAATTCCCCCTCTAGACGAATCGACCCCCCTCGAGGTCACGGAGTAGTGCCTTGCTTGTCCGCGAAACCCCCTTGTTCATCGACGGCCCCAGTGGCCCGCTGGAAGCCTTGTACCTGGACGTGGAAGATGCCCGCGGCGTGGTGCTGATCTGCCACCCCAACCCGGTCCAGGGCGGCACCATGCTCAACAAGGTGGTCTCGACGCTGCAACGCACGGCTCGCGATGCCGGCTACAGCACCCTGCGCTTCAACTACCGTGGCGTCGGCCAGAGTGCCGGCAGCCACGACATGGGTGCTGGCGAAGTGGCCGATGCCGAGGCCGCCGCGGCCTGGCTGCGCGACAAACACCCTGAGCGGGCGCTGGTACTGATGGGCTTCTCGTTCGGGGGCTTCGTCGCCGCCAGCCTGGCTGGGCGCCTGGAGGCCGACGGGGTGACGCTGCAACATCTGTTCATGATTGCCCCGGCGGTGATGCGCCTGACCGAGCAGTTCCCGCTGGCGCAGCAGTGCCCGATCACCGTGGTCCAGCCCGACGCCGACGAGGTGGTCGACCCTGCGCTGGTCTATGAATGGTCCGACACACTGACGCGCCCCCATGAGCTGCTGAAAGTGGCAGAATGCGGACACTTCTTCCATGGCAAGCTGACCGATCTGAAGGATCTGGTGCTGCCGCGTCTTTCGAACTGAGCCAAGCCTGAATAAGCGATCACCCATGACCACGCGCATTCTCACCGGTATCACCACCACCGGCACCCCGCACCTGGGCAACTACGCCGGTGCCATCCGCCCGGCGATCCTCGCCAGCCAGCAGCCCGGTGCCGACTCGTTCTACTTCCTGGCCGACTATCACGCCCTGATCAAGTGCGACGACCCGCTGCGCATCCAGCGCTCGCGCCTGGAAATCGCCGCCACCTGGCTGGCCGGCGGCCTGGATCCGGACAAGGTCACGTTCTACCGCCAGTCCGACATTCCCGAGATCCCCGAGCTGACCTGGCTGCTGACCTGCGTGGCTGCCAAGGGCCTGCTCAATCGTGCCCACGCCTACAAGGCCTCGGTCGACAAGAACCTGGAAAACGGCGAAGACCCGGATGCCGGTGTGTCCATGGGCCTGTACAGCTATCCGGTGCTGATGGCTGCCGACATCCTGATGTTCAACGCACACAAGGTCCCGGTCGGTCGTGACCAGATCCAGCACGTTGAGATGGCCCGTGACATCGGCCAGCGCTTTAACCACCTGTTCGGCCAGGGCAAGGAGTTCTTCGTCCTGCCCGAGGCGGTGATCGAGGAGAGCGTGGCCACGCTTCCGGGCCTGGACGGTCGCAAGATGTCCAAGAGCTACGACAACACCATTCCGCTGTTCACCAGCGCCAAGGACATGAAGGACGCCATCTCGCGCATCGTCACCGATTCGCGTGCCCCAGGCGAGGCGAAGGACCCGGACAACTCCCACTTGTTCACCCTGTACCAGGCCTTCGCCAGCGCCGCACAAGCCGGCGAGTTCCGCGAAGAGCTGCTGCAGGGCCTGGGCTGGGGCGAGGCGAAAAGCCGCCTTTTCCAGTTGCTCGACGGCCAGTTGGCCGAGAAGCGCGAGCACTACCATCAATTGATCTCGCGGCCGTCGGACCTGGAAGACATCCTCCTGGCCGGCGCCGCCAAGGCCCGCAAGATTGCCACGCCGTTCCTCGAGCAGTTGCGTGAGTCGGTGGGCCTGCGCTCCTTCCGCAGCAGCGTCCAGGTCAACGCCGAAGTGAAGAAGAAGGCCGCCAAGAGCGCGCGCTTCGTCAGCTTCCGCGATGAAGACGGCAGCTTCCGCTTCCGCCTGCTGGCCGCCGATGGCGAGCAACTGTTGCTGTCGCGCAGCTTCGCCGACGGCAAGAGTGCAGGCGCGGTGAGCAAGCAACTGCAGCAGGGTGGCGAGGCGGATGTGCGTGTAGATGGCCTGGGCTTCAGCCTGTGGCTCGATGGCGAGCAGGTGGCCGACGGGCCGCAGTTCGCCGATGCAAGCGCCCGTGATGCGGCGGTGCTGAGCCTGCGTGAGGCGTTGGCGCCCCAGCAGGACTGAGGCATATTGACACAAGTCTGATTGCCATTAAGCGGGCCGGTCGCTACAGTGACGGCCCGTTTTTTGTTGCCTCGCTAACGAATCATGACGCCCCTAGAACGATATCAAGCAGATCTGAAACGCCCCGATTTCTTCCATGACGCGGCGCAGGAAACGGCTGTGCGTCACTTGCAGCGCCTGTACGACGACCTGGTCGCCGCGCAGAACAACAAGCCGGGCGTGTTCGGCAAGCTGTTCGGCAAGAAGGAGCAGACGCCGGTCAAAGGCCTGTATTTCTGGGGCGGGGTGGGGCGTGGCAAGACCTACCTGGTCGACACCTTCTTCGAGGCGCTGCCGTTCAAGGAGAAGATGCGCACCCACTTCCACCGCTTCATGAAGCGTGTGCACGAGGAAATGAAAACCCTCAAGGGGGAGAAGAACCCGCTGACCATCATCGCCAAGCGCTTCTCCCAGGAAGCCAAGGTGATCTGCTTCGATGAGTTCTTCGTGTCCGACATCACCGATGCGATGATCCTCGGCACCTTGATGGAAGAGCTGTTCAAGAACGGCGTCTCGTTGGTGGCGACCTCCAACATCGTGCCGGACGGCCTGTACAAGGACGGCCTGCAGCGTGCGCGCTTCCTCCCGGCCATCGCCATGATCAAGCAGTACACCGATGTGGTGAACGTCGACAGTGGCGTCGACTATCGCTTGCGCCACCTGGAGCAGGCGGAGCTGTTCCACTTCCCGCTCAACGAAGCTGCCCACGAGAGTCTGCGCGCCAGTTTCAAGGCACTGACCCCCGATTGCACCCAGGCGGTCGAGAACGACGTGCTGATGATCGAGAATCGCGAGATCCACGCGTTGCGCACCTGTGACGACGTCGCCTGGTTCGACTTCCGCGCCCTGTGCGACGGTCCGCGTAGCCAGAACGACTACATCGAGCTGGGCAAGATCTTCCATGCCGTGCTGTTGAGTAATGTCGAGCAGATGGGCGTCACCACCGACGACATCGCCCGCCGCTTCATCAACATGGTCGACGAGTTCTATGATCGCAACGTCAAGCTGATCATTTCGGCCGAAGTCGAGCTCAAGGACCTCTACACCGGCGGGCGCCTGAGCTTCGAGTTCCAGCGTACCCTCAGCCGACTGCTGGAAATGCAGTCCCACGAGTTCCTGGCTCGCGCGCACAAACCCTGAAGCAGTACCTGACCCCTGGCAGGCGCGGGCTTGGCGCACCCGCTAGGGGAGGTTGGTGTTCTCAGGCTTCCTGCATGAACTGCTGCCGATACTGGTTCGGCGACAATTCAGTGTGCTGGCGGAAGAGTCGGGCGAAGAAGCTCGCGTCGTCGTACCCCACCTCATAACTGATGGTCTTGATGCTCTTGCGGGTGCTCGAGAGCAGGCCCTTGGCTGTCTCGATGCGCAGGCGCTGCAGGTAGTGCAGTGGCTTGTCCCCGGTCGCGCTCTGGAAGCGGCGCATGAAGTTGCGGATGCTCATGCCATGGTTGCGCGCCACGTCCTCGAAGCGGAACTTGTCGGCGAAGTGCTCCTCCAGCCAGTGCTGGATCTGCAGGATGATCAGGTCCTGGTGCAGCTTCTGGCCGCCAAAGCCCATGCGCCCCGGCGTGTAGTTGCGCTGCACTTCGTAGAGGATGTCGCGAGCCACCGCCCGGGCGACGTTGGCGCCGCAGAAGCGCTCGATCAGGTAGATGTACAGGTCGCAGGCCGAGGTGGTGCCGCCGGCGCAGTACAGGTTGTCGGCGTCGGTCAGGTGCTTGTCCTGGTTCAGGCGGATGGTGGGGAAGCGTTCGGCGAAGCTGTTGAAGAAGCGCCAGTAGGTGGTCGCCTCCTTGCCGTCGAGCAGGCCTGACTCGGCGAGCCAGAACACGCCGCTGGCTTCACCGCACAGCACGGCGCCACGGGCGTGCTGCTCACGCAGCCAGGGCAGGACTTGCGGGTAGCGGGCGAGCAGGTTGTCGAAGTCGTCCCAGAACGCCGGGAGGATGATCACATCGGCGTCGCCCAGGCCACTGTCGACGGGGAGTTGTACGTCGCTGAAGCTGTCCACCGGCTGGCCGTCAGGGCTCACCAGGTGAATCTCGAACATCGATTGCAGCCCCAGGCCCAGTTGCTTGCTGTAACGCAGGCTGGCCAGGTGGAAGAAGTCCTTGGCCTGCATCAGTGTCGAAGCGAACACCTTATCAATGGCCAGGATGCTGACGCGCCGCAACGACGCGGAGGGTTGGGTAAACATCATTGTCATTGTTCTTATAGGGTAGAGTGGTCAATCACCGGCTGGATCGTCTTATTTTTTGGCGATTGTGTCTACCCCGAAGAAATGCGCTGCCTTCTTCGCGGTCCTAACTGCGAAGAAGGCAGCAATGCTATCGCCTCACGGCGCCGGATTCGGTTGCCCCTGGTGAATCAGCTCGATCGCTGCCAACAGTTCGTCGCCGAGTTTCAGTTCGATGCTTGCCAGGTTGCTGCGCAACTGCTCGAGGCTGGTCGCCCCGATGATGTTGCTGGTCACGAACGGCTGGCGGGTGACGAACGCCAGGGCCATCTGCGCGGGATCCAGGCCATGTTCGCGGGCCAACTGCACGTAGCGGCTGCAGGCGGCCACGGTCTGCGGGTTGGAGTAGCGGGCGAAGCGGCTGAACAGGGTCAGGCGTGCATTTTCCGGACGCGCGCCGTTTTCGTACTTGCCCGACAGCATGCCGAAGGCCAGCGGCGAATAAGCCAGCAGGCCGCACTGCTCGCGGATCGCTACTTCCGCCAGGCCCACCTCGAAGCTGCGATTGAGCAGGTTGTACGGGTTCTGGATCGAAACTGCCCGTGGCCAGCCCCGGCTTTCGGCCAGGTGCAGGAACTTCATGGTGCCCCACGGCGTTTCGTTGGACAGGCCGATGTGGCGGATCTTGCCGGCGCGCACTTGCTCGTCGAGCACCTCCAGCGTTTCCTCCAGCGGCGTGAACAGGTCGTTGGGCAAGTGCTGGTAGCCCAGCTTGCCGAAGAAATTGGTCGAACGTTCCGGCCAGTGCAGTTGGTAGAGGTCGATGCGGTCGGTCTGCAGGCGCTTGAGGCTTTCGTCCAGCGCGGCGACGATGTGCTGGCGGTTGTGCTTGAGCTGGCCGTCGCGGATATGGCTGATGCCGTTGCCGGGGCCGGCGACTTTGCTGGCGAGGATCCAGTCGTCACGGTCGCCATTGGCGGCGAACCAGTTGCCGATGATGCGTTCGGTGGCCGCGTAGGTCTCCGGGCGCGGCGGCACCGGGTACATTTCGGCGGTATCGATGAAGTTGATGCCGGCGGTCTTGGCCAGGGCGATCTGCTCGAAGGCCTCATCCTGGACGTTCTGCTCACCCCAGGTCATGGTGCCCAGGCACAGTGCGCTGACGTTGAGGTCGGTACGGCCGAGCTTGCGGTATTCCATCGGAAGGCTCTCTGCTGGACAAAGAAACCATCAAAGCAGGTTGAAAATCTTTGCGCAATCTGGATAATGCTGGGCCTCTCCGTGTGGCGGAAGTGATGCACCACCACGCAGGAAGAACCCCGTCGATCATGGGCGTGCCCGACCCGAGCCCCCAAAAGCGTCCGTGCTCGGCTGCGCGCTTGCCCTTGGCAAGTTGTGCACTATCCAGTAAGATTCGCCGTCTATTTTTCGCTGGGCGGCCTCTGAGGCTTTAGAGAATGAAAACTTTTACTGCTAAACCGGAAACAGTAAAGCGCGAGTGGTTCGTAATCGATGCCGCTGGTCAGACCCTGGGTCGTCTGGCTACCGAAATCGCTACCCGTCTGCGCGGCAAACACAAGCCTGAGTACACTCCTCACGTTGACACCGGCGACTACATCGTCGTCATCAACGCCGAGCAGGTTCGTGTAACTGGTGCCAAGTCTTCGGACAAGATGTACTACTCCCACTCCGGCTTCCCAGGTGGCATCAAGGAAATCAGCTTCGAGAAGCTGATCGACAAGGCCCCTGAGCGCGTCATCGAGACCGCGGTCAAAGGCATGCTGCCGAAGAACCCGCTGGGTCGCGACATGTACCGCAAGCTGAAAGTGTACGCGGGTGCTACCCACCCTCACACTGCTCAGCAGCCTCAAGAACTGAAGATCTAACGGGATAGTTCATTATGTCGGCGACTCAAAATTACGGCACTGGCCGTCGCAAGACCGCAACCGCTCGCGTTTTCCTGCGTCCGGGTACTGGTAACATCTCCATCAACAACCGTCCTCTGGACACTTTCTTCGGCCGCGAAACCGCTCGCATGGTTGTTCGCCAGCCGCTGGAACTGACCGAGACCGTTGAGAAGTTCGACATCTACGTCACCGTCGCCGGTGGTGGTGTCAGCGGTCAGGCCGGTGCTATCCGCCACGGTATCACCCGCGCCCTGATGGAATACGACGAAACCCTGCGTGGCGCTCTGCGTCGTGCTGGCTACGTCACCCGCGACGCTCGTGAAGTCGAGCGTAAGAAAGTGGGTCTGCGTAAAGCGCGTAAGCGTCCTCAGTACTCCAAGCGTTAATACCGCTTCGGCAGTCGAAAAAGCCCGGTTCCTTGGAACCGGGCTTTTTTTATGTCTTGAACTAACCTGTCAGCATGTCCGGGCCGAGTTGCCACATAGACGCAGATCAAGCAAAGCGAGGGTTGTAGCCCGAACCAGGGGTAATCACCTTGTCAGTGTGTGGATTTGTTTCTTACCATGGCGGCCAATTTTTAGCGCCACAGACATTACTAATAGACGCCTGATCCAGCGGGCGAGAAGAAAGCTGATGGGAGAGGACTGAATGAGCAATGACGGCGTCAACGCAGGCCGGCGCCGCTTCCTCGTAGCTGCCACATCCGTGGTGGGGGCTGCGGGGGCAGTGGGGGCTGCGGTACCGTTCGTGGGGTCATGGTTCCCCAGTGCCAAGGCGAAAGCCGCTGGGGCACCGGTGAAGGTCAATATCGCCAAGGTAGAGCCCGGGCAGCAGATGGTTGCCGAATGGCGTGGTCAACCGGTGTTCATCGTGCGACGAACGCAAGAGATCCTCGGCAATTTGAAAAAGATCACCGCAGACCTGTCCGACCCCGAGTCCAAGGCTTCGGTGCAGCCGACCTACGTCGATCCCGAAGTCCGCTCGATCAAGCCGGAAATCCTCATTCTCGTTGGCTTGTGCACCCACCTGGGGTGCTCGCCGACTTTCCGTCCGGAAGTCGCCCCCGCCGACCTCGGTCCTAAGTGGGTCGGTGGCTATTTCTGCCCTTGCCATGGCTCGCACTACGATTTGGCAGGTCGCGTCTACAAGTCGCAGCCAGCCCCGCTCAATCTGCCAGTGCCGCCGCACTCGTACGAGTCGGACGACATCATCGTCATCGGCGTCGATCAGGAGAACGCATGATGAGCAAGTTCATGGACTGGATTGACGCTCGCTTCCCCGCCACGAAAATGTGGGAAGACCACCTGAGCAAGTATTACGCGCCCAAGAACTTCAACTTCCTGTACTTCTTTGGCTCCCTCGCGCTGCTGGTGCTGGTCAACCAGATCGTCACGGGGGTCTGGCTGACCATGAGCTTCACGCCCTCGGCAGAGGAGGCCTTCGCCTCGGTCGAGTACATCATGCGCGATGTCGAGTACGGCTGGATCCTGCGCTATCTGCACTCCACCGGCGCCTCGGCGTTCTTCATCGTGGTCTATCTGCACATGTTCCGCGGGTTGCTCTACGGCTCCTACCAGAAGCCCCGTGAACTGGTGTGGCTGTTCGGCATGCTGATCTACCTGGCGCTGATGGCCGAGGCCTTCATGGGTTACCTGCTGCCCTGGGGGCAGATGTCCTACTGGGGCGCCCAGGTGATCATCTCGCTGTTCGGTGCCATTCCGGTGATCGGTGATGACCTCACTCAATGGATCCGAGGTGACTACCTGATCTCTGGCATCACCCTGAACCGCTTCTTCGCCCTGCATGTGGTAGCGCTGCCGATCGTCATTCTCGGGCTTGTGGTACTGCATATCCTGGCGCTGCACGAGGTGGGCTCGAACAACCCGGACGGTGTCGACATCAAGAAGCACAAGGACGAAAACGGCGTACCGCTGGATGGCATCCCCTTCCACCCGTACTACACGGTGAAAGATATCGTCGGGGTCGTGGTATTCCTCTTCGTGTTCTGTGCTGTGGTGTTCTTCTTCCCGGAAATGGGTGGCTATTTCCTGGAAAAACCGAACTTCGAGCAGGCCAATGCCTTCAAGACGCCCGAGCACATTGCGCCGGTGTGGTACTTCACGCCCTTCTACGCGATCCTGCGGGCGGTGCCTGACAAGCTGTTCGGTGTCATCGCCATGGGCGCGGCGATCGCGGTGCTGTTCGTGTTGCCCTGGCTCGATCGCAGTCCGGTGCGCTCCATGCGCTACAAGGGCTGGTTGAGCAAGATCTTCCTGCTGGTGTTCTGCGTGGCCTTCATCATTCTCGGCGTGCTCGGTGTACTGGCGCCTACGCCCGGTCGGACCCTGTTGTCCCAGGTCTGCACCGTGCTGTATTTCGCCTACTTCCTGCTGATGCCGTTCTACACAAGGCTCGAGAAGACAAAACCGGTTCCGGAAAGGGTGACTGGCTGATGAAAAAGTTTATTGCAGTAATGTTCCTGGCATTGATGCCTGCCTTATCCTTTGCTGCCGAGCAGGGTGTGGAGCTGCAGAAGGTCGATATCGACCTGACCGACAAGGCCGCGTTGCAGGATGGCGCGCGAACCTTCGCCAACTATTGCATGGGTTGCCACAGCGCCAAGTTCCAGCGTTACGAGCGGGTTGCCGATGACCTTGGCATCCCCCACGAGCTGATGCTCGAAAAGCTGGTGTTCACGGGGGCCAAGATTGGCGATCACATGAAGATCGGCATGCAGCCCAGCGATGCCAAGACCTGGTTCGGTGCGGCGCCGCCCGATCTCACGTTGGTCGCCCGAGTGCGGGGTAACGATTGGCTGTACAGCTACCTGCACAGCTTCTACGAAGACAAGTCGCGCCCTTATGGGGTGAACAACAAGGTCTTCCCGAACGTGGGCATGCCCAATGTGCTGGTCGGGCTGCAGGGCAACCAGGTGATTGGGTGCAAGCAGATCCAGACAGTGGTCGACGGCAAGAAGCAGTTCGACCCGCTGACTGGCAGTCCTTTGACCCATGAAGCCTGTGACCAGCTGACCATCGAGCCGAAATCCGGTACCCTGACGCCCGAGCAGTTCGACGAGAAGGTCAAGAACCTGGTGACCTTCCTGGCCTATTCGGCCAACCCGGTCAAACTGGAAAGTCAGCGCATCGGTACCTATGTCCTGCTGTACCTGGCTTTCTTCTTCGTGTTCGCCTACTTGCTCAAGCGCGAATACTGGAAGGACGTGCACTGATCACGCAGTAGTTTCTGGTAGTTGAACGCGCCCTGGGGCGCTCCTGCGCAATCGCGAGGAGCCTCCCAGGGCGCGTTTGCATTTGCAGTTTCACAAGCATCCCCATGCGAGGAGGAGCTACATGGGCGCGACCAACAGGTTAGCCTGCTATTCCGACCCCGCTGACCATTATTCTCATCGGGTACGCCTCGTTCTCGCCGAGAAGGGCGTCAGTGTGCAGATCATCGACGTCATCGCCGATCGTCTGCCGCCCAGACTGATCGAAGTGAACCCCTATGGCAGCGTGCCAACCCTGGTCGACCGCGACCTGGCGTTGTACGAATCGACCGTGGTGATGGAATACCTCGAGGAGCGTTATCCTCATCCGCCGCTGATGCCGGTATACCCGGTAGCGCGCGGCAACAGCCGCCTGCTGATGCACCGTATCCAGCGTGACTGGTGTGCACTGGCTGATGTCATTCTCGATCCGCGTGCCGCCGAAGCTGCGCGTGGCGAGGCGCGCAAGTCGCTGCGCGAGAGTCTGACCGGTGTCTCGGCGCTGTTCGGCGAGTTTCCCTGCTTCATGAGCGAGGAGCAAAGCCTGGTCGATTGTTGTCTACTGCCCATACTCTGGCGATTGCCGGTCCTGGGTATCGAACTGCCGCGGCAAGCCAAGCCGCTGCTGGATTATATGGAGCGACAGTTCGCCCGCGAGCCTTTCCAGGCGAGCCTGTCCGCTGCTGAACGTGAAATGCGCAAGCTTTAAGGAGCCGTTGATGAACTCCAGTCGCCCCTATCTGGTTAGAGCACTGTACGAGTGGATCGTCGACAACGATTGCACCCCCCATATGCTGGTCAACGCCGAGTATCCGGCGGTCCAGGTGCCCCAGGGTTTTGCCAGCGATGGCCAGATCGTCTTGAACATCTCGCCCAGTGCCGTGCGTAACCTGCACATGGACAACGACGCGGTGAGCTTCGAGGGGCGCTTCAGTGGCGTGGCCCATTCGCTCTATGTACCGGCAGGCGCGATCCTGGGGATCTATGCTCGGGAGAATGGCCAGGGCATGGTGTTCGAGCTGGAGCCGCCGTTGATGGATGGCGAAGAGCTCGATGAGGAAGGCGTCGAGCCTGATGATGATGGCCCGCCGGAGGGGGGTGGCCAGCCGCCGCGACCCACTGGGCGGCCGAGCTTGAAAGTGGTCAAGTAATAAAAAAGGCGATCCATCCGGATCGCCTTTTTTATTCAAGTTCGGATTACAGGTCCTTGATCGTGCGGACCTGGTCCTTGTTGATGCGGGTCGGCTTGCCGTCCAGCTGCTTGAATTCGTAGAAGCCCGAGTCTTTGTCGAACTTTGGCGTGTCGAGCGTCTGCAGCTCGCGGCCGTCGTTGAGGGTGATCGCGCTCGGGGTGGAGCAGCCGGCCAAGGTGGCGAAGGCGGTGATGGCGAGAAGGGACAGCAGGGACTTCTTCATGGGCTTTCCTGGGTTGTTTGCGGCAATACCTGGTGCGATGGGCCGCAGCGCGCGTTCATCGCGCGCCGTGGCTCTGGATATCAATCGATGTACTCGAACAGCTTGACGATCTTCTGTACGCCGGACACACCTTGAACCACGCTGGTGGCGGCGTTGGCTTCCTGCTGGGTGACCAGACCGAGCAAGTAGACGATGCCGTTCTCGGTGATCACCTTGATGCGCGAGCTGGGCACGTTGGCGTCACCGATCATCTGGGTCTTGATCTTGGTGGTCAGCCAGGTGTCGTTGTTGCGTGCCAGGATCGACGAGGGCTGCATCACCTGCAGTTCGTTATGCACCTTCTTGACCCGTTGTACCTGGCCGGCGGTCTGCTCGGCGAGGCTCTTCAGGTCGGCGCGCGGGGTCTGGCCGGCGAGCAAGACGATGCCGTTGTAGCTGCTGACGACGATGTGCGAGCCCTTGTCCAGGTCTGGGCTTGCCTTGGCCACGTTGACCGAAACCTTGGTTTCGATCAGCGAATCGTCGATCTTGCTACCAATGGTGCGTGTACCGCGGTCATCCTCGATCGGCGAGTTGCGGGTCGAGGTCAATACCGAGCTGCAGCCGGAAATACCGAGGCACAGGGTCAGGGCCATGAGGCCGAGGCGCTTGGGGATCATTCTTCACTCCCGAACAGTTGGCTGTCGATCAGATCGCACAGGCAATGGATCGCCAGCAGGTGGACTTCCTGGATGCGCGCAGTGACCGTGGAGGGGACGCGGATCTCCACATCCTCGGGCAGCAGCAGCGAAGCCATACCGCCGCCGTCACGTCCGGTCAATGCTACGACAATCATTTCACGATCATGTGCGGCCTGGATCGCCTGAATCACATTGGCCGAGTTGCCGCTGGTGGAGATCGCCAGCAGTACATCGCCTGGTTGGCCCAGGGCGCGGATCTGCTTGGAGAAGACTTCGTTGTAGCTGTAGTCGTTGGCGATCGAGGTGATGGTCGAGCTGTCGGTGGTCAGGGCGATGGCCGGCAGGCTCGGACGCTCGCGCTCGAAGCGGTTGAGCAGTTCCGAGGAAAAATGCTGGGCGTCACCCGCCGAGCCGCCGTTGCCGCAGGCGAGCATCTTGCCCTCGTTGAGCAGCGCGTTGACCATGACCAGGCTGGCCTGCTCGATGTGCGGTGCCAGGATGTCCATTGCCTGTTGCTTGGTATCGATGCTGGCCTGGAACAGCCGGCGAATTCGGGATTGCATGTCCATCTGGTGTGACCTTAAGTGCGGCGGAGGCCTGCGCGACGCGCGACAGGGGCCAGCCCGCGAAACATAGAGCAAAGAAATCGGAATGGGTTCAGCATTCGAAGGCGTTTTTCAGCCATTGAAGCGGCCGACCTGCATGGTGGCTGCCCTGCAGGGCGACTACGTCGAAGCGGCAGGGGTGATCGGCCCAGCGGGGCTCCTTCAGCAGGAACATGTTGGCGGCAAGCGCCAGGCGTTTCTGCTTGCGCCCGTCGATACTTCCGACGGCGCCGCCGAAGTCCACGTGCAAGCGGTAGCGGACTTCGACGAATACTACTGTATCGGCGTCGAGCATGACCAGATCAAGCTCGCCTCCCTTGCATCGCCAATTGCGCGTCAGCAGCTGCAGGCCTTGCCCTCGAAGATAATCGAGGGCCTGGTTTTCTGCCGCGAGCCCGGCGCTGGTAGGCGAGGCGTCGGGCATCAGCGAGCCGTGTCCGGCAGGCGCTTGACCTGACCGCCGGAGAACTCGGCCCAAGGCAGTTGGCGCTCGATACGCTGGTTGGCGTTGATGCTCAGGCTGCCGGACAGGCCCTCTACACGGTTGTCAGGCAGCGCCTTGAGCTGGCCGAGGCGTGGCGCGAGGCTATAGGCATCGACCCCCATCGCGTACAGGCGACCCAGGCTGCCGGCAGCCTGCGGCCACTGCTGGACCACCTGCTGGCGCAGGCTGTTGGTGTTGTCCAGCAGCCATGGGGTTTCGCAGAAGCGAATGCCGTTCATGTCGTTGTACTGGTTCACGTCTCCGCTGGCGCTGTAGAGGTTGGAGGTCGCATAGACCGGCACGTCACCCGCGTACTGGAAGTTTAGGGTCGGCTTGATCTGTTGGGCCTGCTGCGGGGTGGCAGCGAGGAAGATGAAATCGATGTCCTGGCGACGCGACGGTTGTGCGGCGACATTGCCACCCACGGCACTCTGCAGGCTCTTGGCGCGACCTTCGCTCTGGCGCAGCTGGAACAGATCGGCGATCTGTTGAGCCAGGGCCACCGGCTGGGCGATGCGCTCGGCAGCGAGCAGGGTGCCGCCGTTGCCTTCCCAGTCCTGGCGGAAAGCTGCGAGCACGCGGTCGCCCCATTCGCCGCTCGGCACCAGGGCCACGGCGCGGACCAGGCCGTCTGCGCGGGCACGGCGAGAGACTTCGCGGGCTTCGTCCTCGGCGGCGAGGCCGAACTGGAACAGTTGTGGTGGCGATTTCTGCCCGGCCTCGGCGTAGTTCAGCGCCAGGGTGGTGATGGGCAGTTGCGGGTAGTCGGCGAGTTTCTTCACCAGTGGTTTTTCGAGCGGACCGATCACCAGCTGTACGCCGGCCGCCTGGGCCTGGCGATAGAAGTCATCCAGCGAGGTGAGGCGCGAGCTGTCGAAAACCTGAACCGCCGGCGCTGGCTGGCCGGATTGCTGGGCCTGGAAGTGGGCTGCCATGAAGCCGTCGCGCAGTGCACGGGCTACACCGGCCAGCGGGCCTTCCTGTGGCAGCAGCAGGGCGATCTTGGTCAGTGGCTGGCTGGCCAGTTGCTTGAGTTTGACCAGTGCGTCAGGCAACTGCTTGGCGGCCGGATGATCGGCATGTTGCTGGCGCCAGCTATCGATGGCGGCCTGTTGTTGTTCCAGGGTGCCGGCGGTCTTGACCGCCAGGGCCAGGCTGGTCCAGCCGGCGAGGGTCGGGTTGCTGGCCGGTTGCTGCAATTGGTCGGCAGGCAGCGAGGCTACCAGCGACCAGATAGCATCGTTGTTCTTGGCTGCGGCCGGGCCGCTGAGCAGTGGGGCGAGCAAGACGCGCTGCTGGGCAGCAGGGAGTGCCTGGCCGTCGGCTTCGAGGGCTGCAGCATGCACGCTATAGGTGCGTACCTGCAGCTCTTCGGGCAGCTCGCCGACGCGTTGCAGGCTTGGGTGCGATAGGGCGTCGAGGGCGGCTTTGGGCTGGTTGCGGCTCATCGCCAGTTCGGCGGCGAGGGTGCTGGCGAACACCTGTTGGGCGGGTTTGAGCGTGTCCAGTGGAACCTGCTCGAGGATGCGTGCGGCGCGTGGGAAGTCCTTCTGCCGGTAGGCCATGTCGGCGGCGCTCAGGCGCAGCAGCGCGGCGTCTTCGACGGACTTGCTGGAAGCCGCCTTCTCGAGCAGTTGCTCGATACTGGCGTCCGGGGTGCGTGGCAGTTCGCCCAGGCTGGATGAGGGCGAGCTGGCGCAGGCTGCCAGCAGGGCAGCGAGACAGAGGGCTGTGAGCAGCCGCAGGCAAGCGATCATGTAAGGGTCCTGTTACTCGATCAAGTTGGCCGACAATTGTACCCAAGCGCTGGCCGGGGCGCGATCTTGCTGACGCTGATCCTTCACTATAGGTCGCATGTCAGGGGATGGCGGCCAAGTTCTTTGCGCCTTGTTGCGGGCGCTCGGGCTACAATGGCGCCTTTGATCGGCAAGGCAGGTGTGTGCAGTGACTGATGTTGCAGGGGTTCCAAAATCCATAGCGGGTACGCTTTACGTCGTTGCGACGCCCATCGGCAACCTCGACGACATGAGCGCCCGGGCACTCAAGGTGCTGGCCGGCGTGGCGCTGATCGCGGCCGAGGATACCCGCCATTCTGTGCGCCTGCTTCAGCACTTCGGCATCGAGACGCCGCTGGCGGCCTGTCATGAGCACAACGAGCGCGACGAAGGCAGTCGCTTCATCACGCGCTTGCTGGCGGGTGACGATGTGGCGCTGGTGTCCGACGCCGGCACACCGCTGATTTCCGATCCGGGCTATCACCTGGTGCGCCAGGCGCGGGCTGCCGGGGTGAGGGTGGTGCCGGTGCCAGGGGCGTGTGCGCTGATCGCTGCGCTGTCGGCAGCAGGGCTGCCCTCTGATCGCTTCATCTTCGAAGGCTTCCTGCCGGCAAAGGCTGTCGGGCGCCGTGCGCGACTGGAGCAGGTCAAGGAGGAGCCCCGGACCTTGATCTTCTATGAGGCGCCGCATCGCATCCTGGAATGCTTGGAGGACATGGAGGCGGTATTCGGGGGTTAGCGCCCGGCCGTTCTGGCGCGAGAGCTGACCAAGACGTTCGAGACGCTCAAGGGGTTGCCGTTGGCCGAGTTGCGCGCCTTTGTCGCAGCGGATGCCAATCAGCAGCGTGGGGAATGCGTGGTGCTGGTCGCGGGCTGGAGTGCGCCGCAAGACGATCAGGCGATCAGCAGCGACGCCATGCGTGTACTGGACCTGCTGCTGGCAGAATTGCCGCTCAAGCGGGCGGCGGCATTGGCGGCGGAAATTACCGGCGTGCGTAAGAATCTTCTTTATCAGGCGGCGCTGGATAAACAGAAAAACCACTAGTGGCGTAATGATATTATTTGCGGTATTGCTTGTTCTTGCTCGCGCCTGCCGTTACCCTTGTCGGCGGAGAGTCGATCGGACAGTCGCTGCCTGCATTTGTTCCGCAAAAGCAGGGGGAGGAAAGTCCGGGCTCCGCAGGGCAGAGTGCCAGGTAACGCCTGGGAGGCGCGAGCCTACGGAAAGTGCCACAGAAAACAACCGCCTAAGCACTTCGGTGCCGGTAAGGGTGAAAAGGTGCGGTAAGAGCGCACCGCACGACTGGCAACAGTTCGTGGCTAGGTAAACCCCACTCGGAGCAAGACCAAATAGGGTTCCTTATGGCGTGGCCCGCGTCGGAACCGGGTAGGTTGCTAGAGGCGTCCAGTGATGGCCGTCGTAGAGGAATGACTGTCCTCGACAAAACCCGGCTTACAGATCGACTCTCCACCTCTTCTTTTCCTGCTTGAATCGATAGCAGATCCCTCCTGGTAATGCCGAAAAGTTCTTACTCTTGATAATTCACTTTAACTTCACACTCTATCCGTTTGAGTGCGCTTGATTTTTCCCGCCAGTTTTTTCTCCCGGTAGTCCTTCCGCCTTCCTTTGTTGCGCTAAATCTCGGTCCTGTAAGGGTTTTCCTTATGAACGCGCCTTGACGGTGTGGCGGACGGATTCCTATAGTGTGCGCAAGTGGCAGAAAGTGGGATGAAGTGGGTTTTCTGGCACAAAAAAGTTAACATTGTGGGGAATCGCAGCCGTGTTTCGCGGAGCCAACGCCGTCAGCCTCGATGCAAAGGGCCGTCTCGCCATGCCGAGCCGGTACCGTGACGAGCTCGATTCGCGTTGCAATGGTCAACTTATCGTGACCATCGACGCTGTTGACCCCTGCTTGTGTGTTTATCCCCTCGATGAGTGGGAGCAGATAGAAGCCAAGTTGCGTGCCTTGCCGTCGCTGCGTGAGGAAAACCGTCGCCTGCAGCGTTTGCTGATCGGTAACGCGGTGGACCTGGAGCTCGATGGCAGTGGTCGTTTCCTGGTGCCGCCCCGTTTGCGTGAGTACGCCAAGCTCGACAAGAAGGCGATGCTGGTGGGGCAACTGAACAAATTCCAGCTGTGGGATGAGGATGCCTGGAACGCGGTTTCGGCAGCCGACCTCGCAGCTATTCAACAACCGGGCGCCATGCCCGATGAACTGCGTGACCTGATCCTGTGACGATAGATAGCGGCTTCAACCACATCACCGTATTGCTCGACGAAGCTGTCGAGGCATTGGCCCTGCGCGCCGACGGTTGCTATCTGGACGGGACCTTCGGTCGCGGAGGGCACAGTCGTCTCATTCTCAGCAAGCTCGGGCCGCAAGGGCGGCTGTTGGGCTTCGACAAGGATCCACAGGCGATTGCCACGGGGCAAGCGCTGGCGGCCGAAGACGGCCGCTTTGTCATTGTGCAGCGCAGCTTCGCCGAGCTCGGTGATGAAGTGCGCGCGCGCGCGCTGGACGGCAAGGTCAGCGGTATCCTGCTCGACCTGGGTGTCTCCTCGCCGCAGCTGGACGATCCCGAGCGCGGCTTCAGTTTCCTCAACGATGGCCCGCTGGACATGCGCATGAATCCGGGCCAAGGGATCAGCGCTGCCGAGTTCATCGCGACCGCCCCCGTCGAAGAAATAGCCCGCGTGTTCAAGGAATATGGCGAGGAGCGTTTTGCCGGCCGCATGGCGCGTGCGGTGGTCGAGCGTCGCGAGAAGCAGCCGTTCACCCGTACTGCCGACCTGGCCGAAGTGCTCAAGGTCGCCAACCCTGCTTGGGAAAAGGGCAAGAACCCGGCAACTCGGGCCTTCCAGGGGCTGCGCATTCATGTCAATAACGAGCTGGGTGACCTGGAGGCCGGCCTCGACGCCGCGCTCGAGGCGCTGGAAGTCGGCGGCCGCCTGGCGGTGATCAGCTTCCACTCGCTGGAAGACCGTATCGTCAAACTGTTCATGCGCAAGCTGGTCAAGGGCGAGGCGGATAACCTGCCACGCAACCTGCCGGTGCAGCACAAGGTCTTCGAACCTCGTATCAAGCTGATCGGCAAGGCGCAGTTCGCCTCCGATGCGGAACTCAAGGCCAACCCGCGTGCGCGCAGTGCCGTCATGCGCGTGGCGGAGAAGCTGCGGTGAGTCGCCTGTTCGCCAAGCCATTGCCAGGCGGAAGCTTCCTGATGCTTCTGCTGTTCGTTGGCGTGCTGGTGTCGGCCATCGCTGTCTCCTACAGCGCGCACTGGAACCGCCAGTTGCTCAACACGCTCTACAACGAGCTGAGCGAACGCGACAAGGCCCAGGCTGAGTGGGGTCGCCTGATTCTCGAGCAGAGCACCTGGACTGCCCACAGCCGCATCGAAAACCTGGCCGCCGGCCAGTTGAAGATGCGCGTGCCCAACGCTGACGAAGTGCGGATGGTGACGCCATGATGAAGCTCGAGGGTGCACTCTACCCCTGGCGCTTTCGGGTCGTCGTTGGCCTGCTGGCGTTGATGGTCGGCGCCATCAGCTGGCGCATCATCGACCTGCAGGTGGTCGACCGCGACTTCCTCAAGGGCCAGGGTGATGCTCGCAGCCTGCGCCATATTCCGATTCCTGCACACCGTGGCCTGATCACCGACCGCAATGGTGAGCCTCTGGCTGTCAGTACGCCGGTCACCACGCTGTGGGCCAACCCCAAGGAGATGCAGGCGTCCAAGGATCGCTGGCCGCAACTGGCCGCCGTGCTGGGGCAGAACCCGCAGCAATTGATCGAGCGCCTCACCCAGCAGGCCAACAAGGAGTTCATCTACCTGGTTCGTGGCCTCACGCCCGAGCAGGGCCAGCAGGTGCTCGACCTTAAAGTGCCCGGTGTCTACGGCCTCGAAGAGTTCCGCCGCTTCTATCCGGCGGGTGATGTCACCGCGCACATGGTGGGTTTCACCGACCTGGATGACCACGGCCGTGAAGGTGTCGAGCTCGCCTATGACGAGTGGCTGGCCGGGGTGCCTGGCAAGCGACAAGTGATCAAGGACCGGCGCGGTCGCCTGATCAAGGATATTCAAGTCACCAAGAACGCCAAGGCCGGTAAGACCTTGGCGTTGTCGATAGATCTGCGCCTGCAGTACCTGGCGACTCGCGAGCTGCGCAACGCCATCGCCGAACAGGACGCCAAGGCCGGCAGCCTGGTGATCATGGACGTCAAGACCGGCGAGGTCCTGGCGATGGTCAACCAGCCAACTTACAACCCCAACAACCGCCGCAGCATGTTCCCGGCAGCCATGCGTAACCGGGCCATCATCGATGTCTTCGAGCCCGGCTCGACGGTCAAGCCGATCTCCATGAGTGCGGCCCTGCAGAGCGGGCGCTGGAAACCGACCGACAAGGTCGAGGTGTATCCGGGCAGTCTGCAGATCGGTCGCTACACGATCAAGGACGTTTCCAGGAGCGAGGGCCCGATCCTCGACCTGACCGGCATCCTGATCAACTCCAGTAACGTCGGCATGAGCAAGATCGCCTTCGATATCGGCGGCGAAGCCATCTATCGGGTGATGTCGCAGGTCGGCCTGGGGCAGTACACCGGCCTGGGCTTCCCGGGCGAGCGTGTTGGCAACCTGCCCAATCATCGCGAATGGCGCAAGGCCGAGACGGCCACGCTTTCGTACGGCTACGGCGTATCGGTCACCGCCCTGCAGTTGGTTCACGCCTACGCCGCGCTGGCCAACGACGGCAAGATGGTGCCGCTGTCGATTCTCAAGGTCGACAAGGCGCCGGAAGCCGTGCAAGCCATTCCGCAAGAAACCGCAAAGACCGTGCAGGGCATGTTGCAGCAGGTGATCGAGGCGCCGCGTGGTGTGTTCCGCGCCCAGGTGCCGTTCTACCACGTCGCTGGCAAGTCGGGTACGGCGCGCAAGGCCACGGTCGGCTCCAAGGGCTACACCGAAAACGCCTACCGCTCGCCGTTCGCAGGCTTCGGCCCGATGAGCGACCCGCGCTACGCCATCGTTGTGGTCATCGACGAGCCGGGCAAGGGCGGCTACTTCGGTGGCCTGGTATCGGCGCCGGTGTTCAGCAAGGTCATGTCCGGCACCCTGCGGCTGATGAACGTGCCGCCGGATAACCTGCCGCCCGCGAACGCGCAGCAGGCCAGTGCAGTACCCGCCAAGGGAGGGCGTGGTTGATGACGATGCCATTGAGCAAGCTTTTCGCCCACGCCAGCCGCGATCCGTTGATTCGCGAGCTGACACTCGACAGTCGCCAGGTGCGGCCGGGTGATCTGTTCCTGGCGGTGCCAGGTGCCAAGGTCGATGGTCGTGATCACATCGCCGATGCGCTTGCCCGTGGTGCTGCGGCCATCGCCTATGAAGAGCAGGGCGCCACGGTGTTGCCGCTGACCGACGTGCCGCTGATTCCGGTCAAGGGCCTGATCGCGCAACTGTCAGCCATCGCCGGCCGCTTCTATGGCGAGCCGAGCCGCCAACTCAATCTGGTCGGTGTGACGGGCACCAACGGCAAGACCAGCGTGACGCAACTGCTCGCCCAGGCCCTTGATCAGTTGGGCCAGCGCTGTGGTCTGATCGGCACCTTGGGCACCGGTTTCTACGGAGACTTGCAGAGCGGCCGTCTGACCACGCCGGATCCGATCGCCGTGCAAGCCACGCTCAACGACCTAAAGAAGGGTGGCGCTGAGGCCGTGGCGATGGAAGTGTCTTCCCATGCCCTGGAGCAGGGGCGCGTGGCAGCACTGGCCTTCGATATCGCGGTGATGACCAACCTGTCGCGCGATCACCTGGACTACCACGGCAGCATGCAGGCCTACGAGGCCGCCAAGGCCAAGCTGTTCGCCTGGCCGAGCCTGCGTTGGCAGGTGGTCAACCTGGACGACGCCTTTGGTCGTCGTCTGGCCGAGGACTTTGCTCGCCGCCCGAGTGCCGATCATATCGAGACCCGGCTGCTCAGCTATAGCCTGGAAAACCCGGACGCGTCGCTGTTCTGCCGCGAAGCCCATTTCGACGACGATGGCGTGCGCGCCCTCCTGGTCACCGCTCAAGGCGAACGCACACTGCGCAGCCAACTGCTCGGGCGTTTCAACCTGAGCAACATGCTCGCAGCCGCGGCCACGCTGCTGGCGCTGGATTATTCGCTGGACGAAATCCTGAAAGTCATCCCGCAGTTGCAAGGGCCTGTCGGTCGCATGCAGCGCCTGGGCGGGGGAGCCAAACCGCTGGTGGTGGTCGATTACGCGCACACCCCCGATGCGCTGGAAAAGGTGCTCGAAGCCTTGCGTCCGCACGCCCACGGCAAGCTGCTGTGCCTGTTCGGTTGCGGCGGGGATCGCGATCGCGGCAAGCGTCCGCTGATGGCCGAAGTGGCCGAGCGTCTGGCTGACCGCGTGCTGGTCACCGACGACAACCCGCGTACCGAGGATCCGCTGCGGATCTTCGATGACATTCGCCCAGGTTTCGCCAAGCCTGCCGACGTCGAGTTCGTCGCCGGTCGTGGCGAAGCCATCGCACACCTGATCGCCACCGCTGCCGCCGACGATGTGATCGTGCTGGCCGGCAAGGGGCACGAGGATTACCAGGAGATCAATGGCGAGCGCCTTGTTTTCTCCGATCTGGTCGAAGCCGAGAAGGCGCTTTCAGCCTGGGAGGCTCCACATGCTTAAGCCCATGACACTCAGCCAGCTGACCGCAGCACTGAGTGCTCGTCTGGTCGGGGCCGACGCCACCTTCACCGGTGTCAGCATCGACAGCCGCAGCGTGGCTGCGGGGCAACTGTTCATTGCACTGACCGGCCCGCGTTTCGATGGCCACGACTACCTTGCCGATGTGAAGGCCAAGGGCGCCGTGGCCGCGTTGGTCGAGCGCGAAATCGCCGATGTCGACTTGCCGCAGTTGCTGGTCGCCGATTGCCGCGTGGCGCTTGGCCTGCTGGGCGCGCTCAATCGCGCCGCCTTCGACAAACCGGTGGTCGCCATCACCGGCTCCAGCGGCAAGACCACGGTCAAGGAGATGCTGGCCTCCATTCTGCGCACCCGCGGCCTGGTACATGCCACCCGTGGCAACCTGAACAACGACCTCGGTGCGCCACTGACGTTGCTGGAGATCGCGCCCGATCACAGTGCGGCGGTGATCGAGCTGGGTGCTTCGCGCATCGGCGAGATTCGCTACACCGTTGGCCTGACCCGGCCACAAGTCGTCATCCTCAACAACGCTGGCACCGCCCACGTGGGTGAATTCGGTGGCCCGGAGAAGATCGTCGAGGCCAAGGGAGAGATTCTCGAAGGTTTGGGGGAGGGCGGTATCGCCGTGCTCAACCTGGACGACAAGGCCTTTGACATTTGGCACAAGCGCGCCGGCGCGCACCAGGTGCTGAGCTTTGCCCTGAGCAACGAGAAGGCCGATTTCTACGCCAGCGACATCGGTCGCGACGCGCGCGGCTGCCCCTCGTTCACCCTGCACGGCCCAAGCGGCAGTGCGCCGGTGCAGTTGAACCTGCTTGGCACGCATAACGTCGCCAACGCGCTGGCCGCTGCGGCTGGCGCCCATGCCGTAGGTGTGAGCCTGCCGGGCATCGCTGCCGGCCTTGCCGCAGTGCAGCCGGTCAAGGGCCGTTCCGTGGCACAGATCGCGCCCAGCGGTGCGCGGGTGATCGACGACACCTACAACGCAAATCCCACCTCGATGTGTGCCGCCATTGATATACTCGCCGGCTTTTCCGGACGCACCGTCCTGGTGCTCGGGGATATCGGCGAACTGGGGCAATGGTCCGAGGAAGGCCACCGTCAGGTGGGCGACTACGCACGCGGCAAGGTCGATGCCTTGTACGCGACTGGCACCAACATGGTTCATGCGGTTCAGGCGTTCGGCGCCAATGGCCGCCATTTCGCTACTCAAGCTGAGCTGATCGACGCCGTTCGTGCCGAGAGCGTCAGCGACACCACTATCTTGATCAAGGGCTCGCGCAGCGCTGCGATGGAAAACGTCGTGGCTGCTTTGTGTGGTGCCAGCGGGGAGAAACATTAATGCTGCTGCTGTTGGCTGAGTATCTGCAACAGTTCTACAAGGGCTTCGCGGTCTTCCAGTACCTGTCCCTGCGCGGGATCCTGGGTGTGTTGACGGCGTTGTCCCTGGCACTGTGGCTGGGGCCCTGGATGATTCGTACCCTGCAGATTCGCCAGATCGGCCAGGCTGTGCGTAACGACGGCCCGCAATCGCACCTGTCCAAGTCCGGTACCCCGACCATGGGCGGTGCGCTGATCCTGTCTGCCATCGCCATCAGCACCTTGCTGTGGGCTGACCTGACCAATCGCTATGTATGGGTGGTGTTGATCGTCACCCTGCTGTTCGGCGCCATCGGCTGGGTCGACGACTACCGCAAGGTGATCGAGAAGAACTCGCGTGGCCTGCCGAGCCGCTGGAAGTACTTCTGGCAGTCGGTGTTCGGCCTCGGGGCTGCGGTCTTCCTCTACATGACCGCCCCGACCAGCGTCGAAACCACGCTGATCGTGCCGTTCCTCAAGGACTTCACCATCCCCCTGGGCGTTGGCTTCGTGGTGCTGACCTACTTCGTCATCGTCGGTTCGAGCAACGCGGTCAACCTGACCGACGGCCTCGATGGTCTGGCGATCATGCCGACGGTGATGGTCGGCGGTGCGCTGGGCATCTTCTGCTACCTGTCGGGCAACGTGAAGTTCGCCGAATACCTGCTGATCCCTTATGTGCCGGGCTCGGGTGAGCTGATCGTGTTCTGCGGTGCGCTGATCGGTGCAGGCCTGGGCTTCCTCTGGTTCAACACCTACCCGGCACAGGTCTTCATGGGTGACGTCGGCGCCCTGGCGCTGGGTGCGGCGCTGGGCACCATCGCCGTGATCGTCCGCCAGGAAATCGTGCTGTTCATCATGGGCGGCATCTTCGTGGTGGAAACCCTGTCGGTGGTGATCCAGGTCGCATCGTTCAAGTTGACCGGCAAGCGTGTGTTCCGCATGGCGCCGATCCACCACCATTTCGAACTCAAGGGTTGGCCCGAGCCGCGGGTGATCGTCCGATTCTGGATCATCACCGTGATTCTGGTGCTGATCGGCCTTGCCACCCTGAAACTGAGGTAAACGAGCGTGTCACTGATCGCTTCCGACCAATTCCGCATCGTTGTCGGCCTCGGCAAGAGCGGCATGTCCCTGGTTCGCTTCCTGGCGAACCGGGGTATTGCCTTTGCGGTCGCCGATACCCGCGAGCAACCGCCGGAACTGGACACCCTGCGCCGTGAATACCCGCAGGTGGAAGTGCGCTGTGGTGAACTGGATGTGGACTTCCTGTGCCGCGCCAACGAGCTCTACGTAAGCCCGGGCCTGGCATTGGCTACCCCGGCGTTGCAGCAGGCCGCCGCGCGCGGCGTGAAACTCTCCGGTGACATCGAGCTGTTCGCACGCCATGCCAAGGCGCCAATCGTTGCCATCAGCGGCTCCAACGCCAAGAGCACGGTGACCACCCTGGTCGGCGAGATGGCTGCCAAGGCCGGCAAGCGTGTCGCTGTCGGCGGCAACCTCGGCACCCCGGCGCTTGACCTGCTCGACGATGCGGTCGAGTTGTACGTCATGGAGCTGTCGAGCTTCCAGCTCGAGACTACCGATCAGCTCAACGCCGAAGTGGCCACCGTGCTGAACATCAGCGAGGACCACATGGATCGCTACAGTGGCCTGCCGGCTTATCACCTGGCCAAGCACCGCATCTTCCGCGGTGCGCGCCAGGTGGTAGTCAACCGTCAGGACGCCCTCAGCCGGCCCCTGCCCGTCGAAGGTCGCCCATGCTGGACATTCGGCCTCAACGCCCCAGACTTCAAGGCCTTTGGCCTGCGTGAAGTGGAGGGCGAGAAGTATCTGGCCTTCGAATTCCAGACCCTGATGCCGGTGCGTGAGCTGAAGATCCGCGGTGCCCATAACCAGAGCAATGCCCTGGCAGCCCTGGCCCTGGGCCATGCCGTCGGTCTGCCCTTCGAGCCGATGCTCGAGGCTCTGCGCGAGTTCAAGGGGCTTGTCCATCGCTGCCAGTGGATCCGCGAGCGCAATGGCGTGAACTGGTACGACGACTCCAAGGCTACCAACGTCGGCGCGGCACTGGCGGCAATCGAAGGCCTGGGTGCCGACATCGAAGGCAAGCTGGTGCTGATCGCCGGTGGCGATGGCAAGGGCGCTGATTTCGCCGCCTTGCGCCAGCCGGTCGCTGCCTATTGCCGCGCTGTGGTGTTGCTGGGGCGTGACGCCGAGCGCCTGGCCGAGACGTTCGGCGACAGCGTGCCGCTGGTCCGGGTCAAGACCCTGGACGAAGCTGTGCAGCGCTGCGCCGAGCTCGCCCAGCCAGGGGACGCGGTGCTGCTGTCGCCGGCCTGCGCCAGCCTCGACATGTTCAAGAACTTCGAAGAACGCGGGCGCCTGTTCGCCCAGGCAGCGGAGGGGCTGGCATGATCTTCGGCATCATCAAGCCGTATCCGTCGCCGCTGATCAGCGGTCGTGGCATCGACATCGACTTCGCCTTCCTTGCCGGCTGCCTGGCCTTGCTGGGGTTGGGCCTGGTGATGATCACCTCGGCGTCCTCGGAAGTGGCCGCCGTGCAGTCCGGCAATCCGCTCTATCACATGATCCGCCACCTGGTGTACGTCGCGATCGGCCTTGTTGCCTGCGGTGTGACCATGATGGTGCCGATCGCCACCTGGCAGCGTATGGGCTTCATGATGCTGATCGGCGCCTTCGGCCTGCTGGTGCTGGTACTGGTGCCGGGGATCGGTCGGGAAGTGAACGGTTCGATGCGCTGGATCGGCTTCAGCTTCTTCAACGTCCAGCCTTCGGAGATCGCCAAGGTCTTCGTGGTCATCTATCTGGCGGGTTACCTGGTACGCCGCCAGACCGAGGTGCGCGAGAGTTGGATGGGCTTCTTCAAACCGTTCATCGTCCTGCTGCCCATGGCAGGCCTGCTGCTGATGGAGCCGGACTTCGGCGCCACCGTGGTGATGATGGGCGCTGCGGCGGCCATGCTGTTCCTGGGAGGGGTGGGGCTGTTCCGCTTCTCGCTGATGGTGGTGCTGGCGGTGGTCGCGGTGTTCATCCTGGTCCAGGCGCAACCCTACCGGATGGCGCGTCTGATCACCTTCACCGACCCCTGGTCCGATCAGTTCGGTTCGGGCTACCAGCTGACCCAGGCACTGATCGCCTTCGGTCGTGGCGAGTGGCTGGGCGTTGGCCTGGGCAACAGCGTACAGAAACAGTTCTACCTGCCCGAGGCGCACACCGACTTCGTGTTCTCGGTGCTGGCCGAAGAGCTTGGCGTAGTCGGCTCGCTGTGCACCGTGGCGCTGTTCGTGTTCGTCACCATCCGCGCCTTGTACATCGGCCTGTGGGCCGAGAAGGCCAAGCAGTTCTTCGCCGCCTACATGGCCTTCGGCCTGGCCTTCCTGTGGATCGGCCAGTTCCTGATCAACATCGGTGTGAACGTGGGCCTGCTGCCGACCAAGGGGCTGACGCTGCCATTCCTCAGCTACGGGGGCAGCTCGCTGGTGATCTGCTGCGCCTGCGTGGGGCTTTTGCTGCGTATCGAGTGGGAGAGTCGAACGCACCTGGGCAGCGAGGAGCACGAGTTCAAGGAGAGCGATTTTGCCGAGGAGACCAGTCATGGCCGCTGATGGCAAGAACGTACTGATCATGGCCGGTGGCACCGGGGGGCATGTGTTCCCGGCCCTGGCCTGCGCCCGCGAATTCCAGGCGCGCGGCTACAGCGTGCACTGGCTCGGTACGCCACGGGGTATCGAGAACGAACTGGTGCCCCAGGCTGGCTTGCCGCTGCACCTGATCCAGGTCAGCGGGCTGCGTGGCAAGGGCAAGCTGTCGCTGCTCAAGGCGCCGTTCACCCTGGTCAAGGCCGTGCTGCAGGCGCGGCGCATCATTCGTGAGCTCAAGCCGGTGTGCGTGCTGGGCTTTGGCGGCTATGTCACAGGCCCAGGCGGTGTTGCCGCGCGGCTGTGCGGTGTGCCGCTGGTGATTCACGAACAGAACGCCCGTGCAGGTACCGCCAATCGCCTGCTGGTGCCACTGGCCGCGCGAGTCTGCGAAGCTTTCCCCGACACTTTCGCTGCCAGCGAGAAGCGTCGGACCACCGGTAACCCGGTGCGCCCCGAACTGTTCCTGGAAACGCCTCGTGCGGCACTTGCCGGGCGTCGTGCGCGTCTTCTGGTACTCGGTGGCAGCCTCGGTGCGGAACCATTGAACAAATTGCTGCCTAAGGCCCTGTCCGAAGTGACTGCAGACCTGCGGCCAGAGGTGTTCCACCAGGCTGGCAAGCAACATGCGTCGATCACCGCCGAGCGTTATCGCGAGGCCGGTATCGAGGCTCAGGTAGAGCCTTTCATCAAAGACATGGCCCACGCTTATGGCTGGGCCGACATGGTGGTGTGCCGGGCCGGCGCCCTGACCGTCAGCGAACTCGCGGCGGCAGGCCTGCCCTCGATGCTGGTGCCCTTGCCCCACGCGATCGACGATCACCAGACTCACAACGCCCAATATCTGGCTCGCGAAGGTGCCGCCTTCCTGATGCCACAAGCGACAACTGGCGCAGCGCAGCTCGCTGAACGCCTGAACGAGGTGCTGATGCAACCCGAGAAACTCAACACCATGGCCGGCACTGCGCGCCGCCTGGCCAAGCCTGCTGCAACCAGCACCGTGGTCGATATCTGCCTGGAGGTGGCCCATGGTTGAAAGCCAGAAAGCCATGCCGCAGCCCAAGATGGGCCGCATTCGCCGCATTCACTTCGTCGGTATCGGCGGCGTGGGCATGTGCGGTATCGCCGAAGTGCTGCTGAACCTGGGCTACGAAGTGTCCGGTTCCGACCTCAAGGCCTCGCCGGTCACCCAGCGCCTGGAGTCGTTCGGCGCCGAAATTTTCGTGGGCCACCGTGCCGAGAACGCTGCCACCGCCGATGTACTGGTGGTCTCCAGCGCAATCAATCCGGCCAACCCTGAAGTTGCCACCGCGCTCGAACGCCGTATCCCGGTGGTGCCGCGTGCCGAGATGCTGGCCGAGCTGATGCGCTACCGCCACGGCATTGCTGTCGCCGGTACCCACGGCAAGACCACCACCACCAGCCTGCTGGCCTCGGTGTTCGCTGCCGGTGGCCTGGATCCGACCTTCGTCATCGGTGGCCGTCTGACTGCGGCTGGCACCAACGCCCAGCTCGGCACCAGCCGCTACCTGATCGCCGAAGCCGATGAAAGCGATGCGAGCTTCCTGCACCTGCAGCCGATGGTCGCTGTCGTCACCAACATCGACGCCGACCACATGGCGACCTACGAGGGTGACTTCAACAAACTGAAGAAGACCTTCGTCGAGTTCCTGCACAACCTGCCGTTCTACGGCCTGGCCGTGATGTGCCTGGACGACCCGGTCGTGCGCGAGATTCTGCCTCAGGTCAAGCGTCCGACCGTCACCTACGGCTTCAGCGAAGAAGCCGACATCCGCGCCATCAATGTGCGCCAGCAGGGCATGCAGACGCATTTCACCGTGCTGCGTCGCGACTGCGAGCCGCTGGAGGTGTCCGTGAACATGCCGGGCAACCACAATGTGCTCAACGCCCTGGCCACCATCGCCATTGCCACCGACGAGGGCATCAGTGACGACGCCATCATCCAGGGCCTGTCGGGCTTCCAGGGTGTGGGGCGACGCTTTCAGGTGTACGGCGAGCTGCCAGTCGAGGGCGGTAGCGTGATGCTGGTCGACGACTATGGCCATCACCCCACCGAAGTGGCGGCGGTGATCAAGGCCGTGCGCGGCGGTTGGCCGAGCCGGCGCCTGGTAATCGTCTACCAGCCGCACCGCTACAGCCGCACCCGCGATCTTTACGACGACTTCGTGCAGGTGCTGGGTGATGCCAACGTGCTGCTGCTGATGGAAGTCTACCCGGCCGGCGAGGAGCCGATCCCCGGCGCCGACAGCCGCCAGCTGTGCCACAGCATCCGCCAGCGCGGCAAGCTGGACCCGATCTACATCGAACGTGGTGCCGAGCTCGCGCCACTGGTCAAGCCACTGCTGCGCGCTGGCGACATCCTGATCTGCCAGGGTGCCGGCGATGTGGGTGGCCTTGCCCCGCAACTGATGAAAAGCCCGCTGTTCGCTGGCGCTGTCGCCAAGCAGGAGAAACCGCTGTGAGTACCGCCTACGACAAACTGCACTCCACGCTCGACGTCAAGGCCTTCGGCCGCGTCGCCGTGCTGTATGGCGGCAAGAGCGCCGAGCGTGAGGTTTCGCTCAAGTCGGGCGCCGCGGTGATCGAGGCGCTGACCTCGGCCGGCGTGGATGTGGTTGCCATCGATGTGGGTGACGATCTGCTCGCCCGCTTGCAAAGCGAGAAGATCGACCGCGCCTTCATCATTCTTCACGGCCGTGGTGGTGAAGACGGCAGCATGCAAGGCCTGCTCGAGTGCCTGGGCATTCCCTACACCGGCAGCGGCATCCTCGCCTCGGCGCTGGCCATGGACAAACTGCGCACCAAGCAGGTGTGGCAGAGCCTGGGCATTCCGACCCCGCGTCACGCCGTGCTGGCCAGCGAAAGCGACTGTGTCGAGGCCGGCAAGGAACTGGGCTTCCCGCTGATCGTCAAACCGGCCCATGAAGGTTCCAGCATCGGCATGGCCAAGGTGAACAGCGTCGAAGAGCTGGTTGCCGCCTGGAAGGACGCTGCCAAGTACGACTCCCAGGTACTGGTCGAGCAGTGGATCCACGGTCCGGAGTTCACCATTGCGGTGCTGCGCGGGCAGGTGCTGCCACCGATCGCACTGGGTACGCCGCACGTGTTCTACGACTACGACGCCAAGTACATCGCCAACGACACCCAGTACCGCATTCCATGCGGCCTGGACGCTGGCAAGGAACAGGAACTGATGGACCTGACTGCCCGCGCTTGCGATGCCATCGGCATCGAGGGCTGGGGCCGTCTGGATGTAATGCAGGACGAGCAGGGCCGGTTCTGGCTGCTCGAAGTCAACACCGCACCCGGCATGACCGATCATAGCCTGGTGCCCATGGCGGCCCGCGCTGCCGGTCTGGACTTCCAGCAGCTGGTGCTGGCGATCCTGGCCGAAAGCGTAGCGACGCGAGGTTAAGAGCCATGCAAGGCGCAATGATACGTCAGCAGCAACCCGTCACCGGCCGCAGCAAGCCGGTGCCGCGCGGTGCCAGCCGACTGGTGGCCGACGAGCCCGTATCGGCGCGCCTGCCACGGCCCAGCTTCGGTGGGTTGAAACGCCTGCTGTGGCCGGTGCTGCTGGTCGCTGCCGGCTTCGGCGCCTACGAAGGCGCGATCCGGTTGATGCCTTACGCCGACCGCCCGATCACCAAGATCGCCGTGCAAGGCGACCTGAGCTACATCAGCCAGCAGGCGGTGCAGCAGCGTATCGCGCCTTATGTCGCGGCGAGCTTCTTCAGTGTCGATCTGCCGGCGATGCGTACAGAGCTTGAGCAGATGCCATGGATCGCCCACGCCGAAGTGCGTCGGGTATGGCCGGATGAGGTGGTGATCCGCCTCGAGGAACAACTGCCGGTCGCGCGCTGGGGCGATGAGGCCTTGCTCAACAACCAGGGCCAGGCGTTCACCCCGCGGGAGCTGGCCAACTATGAGCATTTGCCGCAGCTGTTCGGGCCGCAGCGCGCTCAGCAACAAGTCATGCAGCAGTATCAGGTATTGAGCCAGATGCTGCGCCCCATGGGCTTCTCCATCGCTCGCCTGGAGCTGCGCGAGCGAGGCAGCTGGTTCCTGACCACCGGTGCGGGTAGCGCCGGTCCTGGCATCGAGCTGCTGTTGGGGCGCGATCATCTGGTGGAGAAGATGCGCCGGTTCATTGCCATATACGACAAGACACTCAAAGAGCAGATCACCAACATCGCCCGCATCGATCTGCGATACGCCAACGGATTAGCGGTTGGCTGGCGGGAACCGAATGCACCGACGACGGCCCAACCCGCCGTTGCGAAGAATTAGAGAGAGGCAGGACCATGGCAAACGCGCATAGCGGCAAAATGATCGTCGGGCTGGACATTGGCACCTCCAAGGTGGTGGCGCTGGTTGGCGAAGTGGCGGCGGACGGCACCCTGGAGATCGTCGGGATCGGTACGCATCCGTCCCGCGGCTTGAAGAAAGGCGTGGTGGTGAACATCGAGTCGACCGTGCAGTCGATCCAGCGCGCGGTGGAAGAAGCGCAGTTGATGGCCGGCTGCCGCATCCACTCGGCGTTCGTCGGTGTTGCCGGCAACCACATCCGCAGCCTGAACTCCCATGGCATCGTCGCCATCCGCGACCGTGAGGTCAGCGTCGCCGACCTCGAGCGCGTGCTCGACGCTGCCCAGGCCGTGGCCATCCCGGCCGACCAGCGCGTGCTGCACACCCTGCCCCAGGACTACGTGATCGACAACCAGGAAGGTGTGCGCGAGCCACTGGGCATGTCTGGCGTGCGTCTGGAAGCGAAAGTCCATGTGGTCACCTGCGCGGTCAACGCCGCTCAGAACATCGAGAAGTGCGTGCGCCGCTGCGGCCTCGAGATTGACGACATCATTCTCGAACAACTGGCCTCGGCTTATTCGGTGCTGACCGATGACGAGAAAGAACTGGGCGTGTGCCTGGTAGACATCGGCGGCGGCACTACCGACATCGCCATCTTCACCGAAGGTGCGATCCGCCACACCGCGGTGATCCCGATCGCCGGCGACCAGGTCACCAACGACATTGCCATGGCCCTGCGTACACCTACGCAGTACGCCGAGGAAATCAAGATCCGCTACGCCTGCGCCCTGGCCAAGCTGGCCGGCGCCGGCGAGACCATCAAGGTGCCGAGCGTCGGCGATCGTCCGCCGCGCGAACTGTCGCGCCAGGCCCTGGCAGAAGTGGTCGAGCCTCGTTACGACGAGCTCTTCACCCTGATCCAGGCCGAGTTGCGTCGCAGCGGCTACGAGGATCTGGTGCCGGCCGGCATCGTCCTGACCGGCGGTACATCGAAGATGGAAGGCGCCGTGGAACTGGCCGAGGAAATCTTCCACATGCCGGTACGCCTCGGCGTGCCGCACAGCGTTCGGGGGCTGAGCGACGTGGTGCGCAACCCGATCTATTCAACCGGCGTGGGACTGCTCACCTACGGCCTGCAAAAGCAGACCGAGGACCTGCCCCTGACCGGCAACAGCAGCAGCAACAGCTATGGCGATGAACCTAAGGCCCCGGTGCTTGAGCGCTTCAAGCGCTGGGTCCAAGGCAACTTCTAAGTTTCAAAGCAGTAGTGGTAGGCGCAAAAACTAGAGAACTGTAAGGAGAGGGAAAATGTTCGAGCTCGTAGACAACGTCCCGCAAAGCCCGGTCATCAAAGTGATCGGTGTCGGTGGTGGTGGTGGCAACGCCGTCAACCACATGGTCAAAAGCAGCATCGAAGGTGTGGAATTCATCTGCGCCAACACCGATGCCCAGGCGCTGAAGAACATTGGCGCACGCACCATCCTGCAACTGGGGACCGGTGTGACCAAGGGCCTGGGTGCCGGTGCCAATCCGGAAGTCGGTCGTCAGGCCGCGCTGGAAGACCGTGAGCGCATCGCCGAAGTGCTGCAAGGCACCAACATGGTGTTCATCACCACTGGCATGGGCGGCGGTACCGGTACTGGTGCTGCGCCGATCATCGCCGAAGTGGCGAAGGAAATGGGCATCCTCACCGTTGCGGTGGTGACCCGTCCGTTCCCGTTCGAGGGTCGCAAGCGCATGCAGATCGCCGATGAAGGCATCCGCATGCTGGCTGAAAGCGTTGACTCGCTGATCACCATCCCCAACGAGAAGCTGCTGACCATCCTGGGCAAGGATGCAAGCCTGCTGTCTGCCTTCGCCAAGGCCGACGACGTGCTGGCTGGCGCCGTGCGCGGCATCTCCGACATCATCAAGCGTCCGGGCATGATCAACGTCGACTTTGCCGACGTGCGCACCGTGATGGGCGAGATGGGCATGGCCATGATGGGCACTGGCTGCGCCAGCGGTCCGAACCGTGCTCGTGAGGCCACCGAGGCGGCGATTCGCAACCCGCTGCTCGAGGACGTCAACCTGCAGGGTGCCCGCGGTATCCTGGTGAACATCACCGCAGGTCCTGACCTGTCGCTGGGTGAGTACTCCGACGTGGGTAGCATCATCGAGGCCTTCGCCTCCGACCACGCGATGGTCAAGGTCGGCACCGTGATCGATCCTGACATGCGCGACGAGTTGCACGTCACCGTGGTCGCTACTGGCCTGGGTGCGCGCATCGAGAAGCCGGTCAAGGTCGTCGACAACACGCTGCAGACCGCGCAGCAGGTGTACGAGTCCTCCAACCCGGCTCCGGTTCGCCAGGAGCAGTCGGCGGTAAACTACCGTGACCTGGAGCGTCCGACCGTGATGCGCAACCAGGCACACGCAGGCGCTGCGGCTGCGGCTAAACTCAACCCACAGGACGATCTGGACTACCTTGACATCCCGGCCTTCCTGCGTCGCCAGGCCGATTGATGGAATTTATCAGGGGTATAAGGGTGATTGGTGTTCAGCAAAGGCCGGGTCTGCTATCATTCTCAGCCTTTGTTGATACCAATTCGCAATTAGCGCTAAAGCGGCCAATGCCATGATTAGACAACGCACCCTGAAGAATACCATTCGTGCCACAGGTGTCGGCCTGCATTCCGGAGAGAAGGTCTACCTGACTCTCAAGCCAGCACCCGTGGATACCGGCATCGTTTTCCGCCGCGCTGACCTCGACCCTGTGGTCGAAATCCCGGCGCGTGCGGCCAACGTCGGCGAGACAACCATGTCGACGACGCTGGTCAACGGTGACGTCAAGGTCGATACGGTCGAGCACCTGCTCTCCGCCATGGCGGGCCTGGGCATCGATAACGCCTACGTCGAGCTCTCCGCCTCGGAAGTGCCGATCATGGATGGCAGCGCCGGTCCCTTTGTATTCCTGATTCAGTCCGCCGGCCTGGAAGAACAGGACGCCGCTAAAAAGTTCATCCGTATCCTGCGCGAAGTCAGCGTGGAGGAGGGCGACAAGCGCGCCACCTTCCTGCCCTTCGACGGGTTCAAGGTGAGCTTCGAGATCGACTTCGATCACCCGGTCCTCAAGGGCCAGACCCAGAGTGCAGTGGTTGATTTCTCCAGCACGTCGTTCGTGAAGGAAGTCAGCCGAGCACGCACCTTCGGTTTCATGCGTGACATCGAGTACCTGCGCAAGCACAACCTTGCGTTGGGTGGCAGTGTCGAGAACGCCATCGTGGTCGATGAGACCGGTGTGCTCAACGAAGACGGACTTCGCTCCGATGACGAATTCGTCAAGCACAAGATCCTCGACGCGATCGGTGACCTCTATCTGCTGGGCAACAGCCTGATCGGCGAGTTCAAGGGCTACAAGTCCGGACACGCGCTGAACAACCAGTTGCTGCGCAAGCTGATCGCAGAAACGGACGCCTGGGAAGTGGTTACTTTCGAAGATGCCAGTACGGCACCGATCTCCTACATGCGCCCTGTTGCGGCCGTGTAAGTTCGAACACTCTCTAGTTCATTGAGGCCACCTTCGGGTGGCCTTTTTTATTGGCGCGCCCATGGCCGAGCGGTGTTTGAGGCCTTCGCAGATAACGCCTGGAACTTCAGGTCTTGTCGTGGGCGCGTGCTGCAAGCCGTTCCAGCGCGGCCCGCAGTTTTTCGTCATCAATGCCTTGCGCCGTCTCGCGCAGGCTTTGTGCCGCTTGTTGCGACAACTCGGTGGTGTGTGTCGGGCGCGCGGGTGCGCCAACTGGTGGTTGCACCTGGAACTTGATGCGCTGCAGGTTGGCGAAGGCTTCCATGGCTCGCAGCGTTGTCAGCAGACGCTTCTGCTGGTAGCGCAGACGCGTTGCCCAATGGCCGTCCGTCACCACCAGGAGCAGACAGCCATCGCGCCAGGAGGCTACGTGACAGTGTGCCCTTGCAGCAGGCTGCAACTGGCTTTCCAGCAAACGCTGCAGGTGCTCGAGGCGCTCGGCCTGGTTGAGCAGCAGGCGCAGCGGCCTGGCCTGGCGCAGCAAGGCGGCGGGTGGCTGGGCAGAAGGGGGTTTGTAGGCCATCGGAGTACGCATGAGGTTACAAGATTGGCAGTCTAACAGATGCCGCCAGGGCCGTTGCCTGTGCCGGACGCTTTACCGGCAGCACCGATCCTGGGGGCGGTGCAGAGGGGGCAGGCGCAGGCCCGCCCGCGAGGAGGCCAAACACGTTTCATGTCTGGCCGCCTTGAACTTGAGGAAAATGTCCCTATGTTAGAGAGGCCCCGTTTAAAGCGCTGTGCCAGCATCGTGGAAATCCACCACTTTCCTCACCAACGTTTCCGGGTAGAATGCTCGTTCGCATGCGGCCCAAGGGCTGCACGGGCGACTCACGGGGCCGCCCTCCATCCCTAAGTGTGGAAGATCCTGCCGATATGTTTGCGCCTTTGTTAAAAAAACTTTTTGGAAGCAAGAACGAGCGTGAAATCAAGCGCATGCTCAAGACGGTGAGCACCGTCAATGCCTTCGAAGAGAAGATGGTGGCCCTCTCCGACGAGCAACTGCGTGGCAAGACCGCAGAGTTCAAAGAGCGCCTGGCCAAAGGCGAAACCCTCGACCAGTTGTTGCCCGAAGCCTTCGCCGTGGCCCGTGAGGCCGGCAAGCGTGTCATGGGCATGCGCCACTTCGATGTCCAGCTGATCGGTGGCATGACCCTGCACGAGGGCATGATCGCAGAAATGCGTACCGGTGAAGGCAAGACCTTGGTCGGTACCCTGGCGGTCTACCTGAACGCGTTGTCCGGCAAGGGCGTGCATGTGGTCACGGTCAACGACTACCTGGCTCGCCGTGACGCCAACTGGATGCGTCCGCTGTATGAATTCCTCGGCCTCAAGGTGGGCATCGTCTCGGCCTTCCAGCCGCCGGAAGAAAAGCGCGCCGCCTATGCTGCCGACATCACCTACGGCACCAACAACGAATTCGGTTTCGACTACCTGCGCGACAACATGGCGTTCAGCCAGGACGAGAAGTTCCAGCGTGAGCTGAACTTCGCCGTGATCGACGAAGTCGACTCCATCCTCATCGACGAAGCGCGTACCCCGCTGATCATCTCCGGTCAGGCCGAAGACAGCTCCAAGCTGTACATCGAGATCAACCGCCTGATCCCGCGCCTGAAGCAGCACATCGAAGAAGTCGAAGGCCAGGTGACTCAAGAGGGTCACTTCACCATCGACGAGAAGAGCCGCCAGGTCGAGCTCAACGAGGCCGGTCACCAGTTCATCGAGGAGATGCTCACCCAGTCCGGCCTGCTGGCCGAAGGCGAGAGCCTCTACTCGGCCCACAACCTGGGCCTGCTCACTCATGTCTACGCGGGCCTGCGTGCGCACAAGCTGTTCCACCGCAACGTCGAGTACATCGTCCAGGACGGCCAGATCCTGCTGATCGACGAACATACCGGCCGTACCATGCCGGGCCGCCGCCTGTCCGAAGGCCTGCACCAGGCCATCGAGGCGAAGGAAAACCTGAACATCCAGGCCGAGAGCCAGACCCTGGCTTCGACCACCTTCCAGAACTACTTCCGTCTCTACACCAAGCTGTCCGGCATGACCGGTACTGCCGACACCGAAGCGTTCGAGTTCGCCCAGATCTACAACCTCAACGTGATGGTCATTCCGCCGAACAAGCCGCTGGCACGGAAGGACTTCAACGACCTGGTCTACCTCACCGCCGACGAGAAGTACGCGGCGATCATCGCCGACATCAAGGAAAGCATGGCCAAGGGCCGTCCTGTCCTGGTGGGTACCGCGACCATCGAGACCTCCGAGCACATGTCCAACCTTCTGCAGAAGGAAGGCATCGACCACAAGGTCCTGAACGCCAAGTACCACGAGAAGGAAGCCGAGATCATCGCCCAGGCCGGTGCGCCGGGCGCCCTGACCATCGCCACCAACATGGCCGGTCGTGGTACCGACATCCTGCTGGGCGGTAACTGGGAAGCCGAAGTCGCTGCCCTGGAAAACCCGACCAGCGAGCAGATCGCGCAGATCAAGGCCGACTGGCAGAAGCGCCACCAGCAGGTGCTGGAAGCCGGTGGCCTGCACGTGATCGCCTCCGAGCGTCACGAGTCGCGTCGTATCGACAACCAGCTGCGTGGCCGTGCCGGCCGTCAGGGCGATGCCGGTTCGAGCCGCTTCTACCTGTCGCTGGAAGACAGCCTGATGCGTATCTTCGCTTCCGACCGGGTGAAGAACTTCATGAAGGCGCTGGGCATGCAATCCGGCGAAGCCATCGAGCACCGCATGGTCACCAACGCCATCGAAAAAGCGCAGCGCAAGGTCGAAGGTCGCAACTTCGACATCCGCAAGCAGCTGCTCGAATACGACGACGTGGCTAACGAGCAGCGCAAGGTGATCTACCACATGCGCAACAGCCTGCTGGCTGCCGAGAACATCGGCGACACCATCGCCGAGTTCCGCAAGGAAGTGCTCGACGCCACTATCAGCCAGCACATTCCGCCGCAGTCGCTGCCCGAGCAGTGGGACGTGGCGGGCCTTGAGGCCGCGCTGTCGAGCGACTTCGCCATGAAGCTGCCGATCCAGCAGTGGCTCGACGAGGACGATCACCTCTACGAGGAGACCCTGCGCGAGAAGCTGCTGAACGAGATCACCACCGCCTACACCGAGAAGGAAGACCAGGCCGGCATCGACGCCCTGCGCACCTTCGAGAAGCAGATTCTGCTGCGCGTGGTGGACGACCTGTGGAAAGACCACCTGTCGACCATGGATCACCTGCGTCACGGTATCCACCTGCGCGGCTACGCCCAGAAGAACCCGAAGCAGGAGTACAAGCGCGAGTCGTTCACCCTGTTCCAGGAGCTGCTCGAGTCGATCAAGCGCGACACCATCCGTGTGCTGTCGCACGTTCAGGTTCGCCGCGAAGACCCTGCCGAAGAAGAAGCCCGCCTGCGCCGCGAGGCCGAGGCACTGGCCAGCCGCATGCAGTTCCAGCATGCCGCAGCCCCAGGTCTGGAAAGCGAGCAACTGAGCGAGGAGGGCGCCGAAGTGGCTGTAGCCTCTGCGCCCGTTCGCAACGAACAGAAACTGGGCCGCAACGAGCCGTGCTGGTGTGGTTCGGGCAAGAAGTTCAAGCATTGCCATGGTCAGATCGAGTGATTCGATCCGTCACCTGACATCTACAGGGCCGCTTGGCGGCCCATCGCGGCACAAGGCCGCTCCCACAGGCATCGCACAGAACCTGTAGGAGCGGCCTTGTGCCGCGATGGGGCGCAAAGCGGCCCCGCTTTTCGCAACTCATTCATTTTCTAGGAGCGCTCCAATGGCTGTCGGTCTCGGTCCCCTGCCTACCCTGCACCCGGTTCCCGGTTTCGAACTCGGCATCGCTTCGGCGGGCATCAAGCGCCCTGGGCGCAAGGACGTGGTGGTGATGCGCTGCGCCGAAGGCTCCAGCGTTGCCGGCGTGTTCACTCTCAACGCCTTCTGCGCCGCTCCCGTGATCCTCTCCAAGCAGCGCGTGCAGGGCACTGTGCGCTACCTGCTGACCAACACCGGAAACGCCAACGCCGGTACCGGTGCGCCGGGCCTGGCCGCCGCCGAGCGCACCTGCGCCAAGCTGGCCGAGCTGACCGGCGTGCCTGCCGAGTCCGTGCTGCCATTCTCCACCGGGGTGATCGGCGAGCCGCTGCCGGTCGAGAAGATCGAAGGCGCGCTGCAGGCTGCGCTGGACAACCTTTCGGAAAACAACTGGGCCGAAGCCGCTACTGGCATCATGACCACCGACACCCTGCCCAAGGGTGCCAGCCGTCAGTTCCAGCACGACGGCGTCACCGTCACGGTCACCGGGATCAGCAAAGGTGCAGGCATGATCCGCCCGAACATGGCCACCATGCTCGGCTACATCGCCACCGACGCCAAGGTCGCCCCGGCTGTGCTCAAGGACCTGATGCTCGATGGTGCCAACAAGTCGTTCAACCGCATCACCATCGATGGCGACACCTCGACCAACGATTGCTGCATGCTGATCGCCACCGGCAAGGCCAACCTGCCGGAGGTAACCGAGGCGAGTGGCGCGCTGTTCGAAGCGCTGAAGAAGGCCGTGTTCGACGTGTGCATGGAGGTGGCCCAGGCCATCGTCCGTGATGGCGAAGGTGCGACCAAGTTCGTGACCGTGCAGGTCAATGGCGGGGGGAATCATCAGGAGTGCCTGGATGTCGGCTATGCCGTCGCTCATTCGCCGCTGATCAAGACTGCACTGTTCGCCTCCGACCCCAACTGGGGCCGCATTCTGGCTGCCGTCGGCCGCGCAGGCGTGCCGGAACTGGACGTCAGCCTGATCGATGTGTACCTCGACAGCGTGTGCATCGCCAGCAAGGGCGGTCGCAGCCCGAGCTACACCGAAGAGCAAGGTTCGGCGGTGATGGCCCAGGAAGAGATCACCATTCGTATCGAACTGGGTCGCGGCCAGTGCAGCGAAACCATCTGGACCACTGATCTGTCCCACGAGTACGTGAAGATCAACGCCGAATACCGTACCTGATCCACCCAAGGCCGCTGCCACAGGCTCGAAGGGGACCTGTGGAGCGGCCTTGTGTCGCGATGGGCTGCGTAGCAGCCCTGAATCCAAAGAGCAATGGAGCCGAACCATGAGCTATCACCTGATCATCGGCGACAAGCTGTATTCTTCCTGGTCGCTGCGCGGCGCCCTGGCCCTTGAGCTGGCAGGCGTCGGTTATGACGAGACACTGATCAAGCTCAACCAGCCTGATACCCGCAAGCGCATTCTCGAATTCTCGGCCACCGGCAAGGTGCCGTTGCTCAAGACCGAGCACGGCGTGATCGCCGACTCCCTGGCCATCGCCGAATACCTCAATGAACAGCACCCCGAGGCGCAGCTCTGGCCGGTGGAGGTCGCTGCGCGTGCCCAGGCGCGCTCGGCGTGTGCGCAGATGCACAGTGGTTTCTTTGCCTTGCGCGGTGCGATGCCGTTCGATCTGTCGCGCGATCAGGCGTTGGATAGCGTGCCGCTCGAAGTGCAGGTCGATATCGACCGCATTGTCGCCTTGTGGGGCGAGTGCCGCCTGATGGCCAAGGACGGCGGCCCGTTCCTGTTCGGACGGCCCACGCTGGCCGATGCCTTCTTCGCCCCGGTGGCGGTGCGTTTGCGTACCTACCGTGTGCAAGTGCCCGCGCAGGCGGCGGCGTACATCGAAACGATCTACAACTGGCAGGCCTTCCAGGCCTGGCAGAAAGCGGGCTTGATGGAGTGTAACGGGTGAAACGGATCCATGTAGTTGCAGCCGTCATTCGCGGCGTCGACGGGCGCATCCTCATCGCGCGCCGCGCCGATACTCAGCACCAGGGCGGCCTGTGGGAATTTCCCGGCGGCAAGGTGGAAGAGGGCGAGGGCGTCGAGGCCGCACTGGCCCGTGAGCTGCACGAGGAGCTGGGTATCGTCGTCAGCGCCTCTCGGCCGCTGATCAAGGTCAGCCATGACTACCCGGACAAGCAGGTGCTGCTGGACGTGCGCGAGGTGTCGGCTTTCACCGGCGAGCCCCATGGCGCCGAGGGCCAGCCATTGGCGTGGGTTGCTCCGCGAGACCTGGACCAGTATGCATTTCCCGAGGCCAATAAACCGATCGTGGCGGCCACACGCCTGCCGGACCAGTACCTGATCACCCCGGATGGGCTCGATACCCCGGCGTTGCTGCGAGGTATCCAGAAGGCAGTGGCCTCCGGCATCAGGCTGATCCAGTTGCGCGCGCCAGACATGTACGACCCCAAGTACCGCGATGTGGCGGTGGATGCGGTCGGGCTCTGTGCCGGCAAGGCTCTGCTGATGCTCAAGGGACCACTGGAGTGGCTGGGGGACTTCCCGTCTGCAGGTTGGCACCTGACGGCGGCGCAATTGCGCAAGTACGCTGCCAAGGGGCGACCGTTCCCGCAGAATCGCTGGCTGGCGGCGTCCTGCCATAGCGCCGAGGAGCTCGAGCTGGCACGGCAGATGGGAGTGGACTTTGTCACTCTGTCGCCAGTGCAGCCTACCCAGACCCACCCCGAGGCCACGCCGATTGGTTGGGAGGAGGCGCAGCGCTTGATTGCAGGCTTCAACCAGCCAGTGTTCCTGCTGGGCGGGGTCGGGCCGGGTGAGCGTGAGCGGGCCCGTGAGGCGGGTGCTCAAGGTGTTGCCGGGATTCGGGCGTTCTGGCCTCAAGCCTGAGTCGCAGCCGGGGCCGCTTTGCGGCCCCGATGGTCTCAGCCTTGCGGCTTCTCGGCAGGCTGCCATAGCACCTCGGCCACCCCCTGGCGTCGGCCGATGATCCGCGCTGCGACAAACAGCAGGTCCGACAACCGGTTGATATAGGCCAACCCCACCCCCTCAAGCGGCTCGACGGCATTCAACTGCTGGCAGCGCCGCTCCGCCGCCCGTGCCTGGGCGCGACACACATGGGCCTGGGCTACCAGCGCCGAGCCGCTGGGCAGAATGAAGTTCTTCAATGGCCCCAGCTCCTCGTTCCACCTATCGATGACCGCTTCCAGGCGCTGCACTTCGGCCTGGTCCAGCGCCTGGTAACTGGGCATCGCCAGTTCGCCGCCGAGGTCGAACAGACGATGCTGACAAGGCGCCAACACCTCGCTCAGCTCATCCAGGCCTTGCTCGGCCAGCCCGGCGAGCAGCACGCCCAACTGGCTGTTGAGCATGTCCACCTCGCCGATGGCCTCGATGCGCGGATGGTCCTTGGGGACGCGGCGACCGTCGCCAAGGCCGGTCTCGCCCTTGTCGCCGGTGCGGGTGTAGATCTTCGACAGGCGATAGCCCATGTCATGCCTCCGTCTTGGCCGGGGGCATGGCCCCCAGCTGGCTCAAGGGCAGGCGCAGGGTGAAGCAGGTGCCTTGGCCTGGGGTGGAGTGCACCTCCATCTGCCCTTTGTGGTTGTTGGTGATGATGAAGTACGAGACCGAAAGGCCCAGACCGGTTCCCTGGCCGATCTCCTTGGTGGTGAAGAACGGCTCGAAGGTGCGCTTGCGCACCGACTCGGGCATGCCGATGCCATTATCTTCCACCTGGATCTCGGCCCACGGTGGATTGAGGCGGGTGCGCAGGGTGATGCGCCCGGGTTCGCTGGGCGCCGGGCGCTGATGGATGGCCTGGGCGGCGTTCTTCAGCAGGTTGAGCAGCACTTGCTCCAGCTCGTTGGCGGTGCAGGGCACGGGGCCGAGCTCGGGGTCGAACTGGCGGACGATGGCCTGGCCCTTGAAGTCGAAGCCCTCCGTCAGGTCGAAGTCGTTGCCGGCGATCTCCACTGCCTGGTCGATCAAGGCGGGCAGGTTGCAAGGCGCCAGTTGGCGGTTGCTGCGGCGGCTGAAGCTGAGCATGTGGGTGACGATCTTCGCGGCCCGCGCGCCGGCCTGCTGGATGCCGTCGAGCAATTGCGGCACTTCGCGGCCCTCCAGGTAGCGGTTGATGCTGGCCAGGTCGATGCCCAGCTCGTCGGCCTGCTCCTGATTGCGCGGCAGTTCCGGCGACAGGCGTCGACGAATGTTCTGCACGTTGTGCAGGATCGCGCCCAGCGGGTTGTTGATCTCGTGGGCCATGCCTGCGGCCAGGCCGCCGACCGAGAGCATCTTTTCCGATTGCACCATCATTTCTTCCAGCGACAGGCGCTGGGTGATGTCGTCGATGCGGATCACCACCCCACGCCCGCCGCCGCCGGTCAGCGGATAGAACGTGAGCGCGTAGTGGCGTGGCTCGTCGTCCTTGGGCCAGGTGACCCGCTCGACCTTCGCTACCCGGTGTTTTTCCACCGTCTCCTTGAGCTGTGGCAGGAATGGCTTGAGTGGCTCGAAAGCGATGAAGATCGGCTGGTTCAGCGCCTCGTCCAGCGGCGTCCCGGAAAGCGCGGTGGCTTCCTGGTTCCATTGCGTGACGTAGAGCTGCTCGTCGAGGGCGATCAGTGCCGAAGGCATGGAGTCGATGATGCTGTTCAGGTAGTTCTGGAAGCCTGTCAGCTTTTTCTCGATCTTGCTGCGCACCTGAACTTCCAGTTCCAGCTTGCGGTTGGTGTGGCGGGTTTCCTCGGCCAGGCCCTGGGCCTGGTCGAAAGCCGACTGGAATTCGTCGCGGGCACGCTTGAGCTGGTCTTCGCGCGCTTCGATACGCGACAGCATGGTGTTGAACGCTTCGGCAAGGCTGCCGATTTCGTCGTCGTTGCCCCGTTGCGCACGCAGGGCGTAGCTCTCCTCGCGGGTCACCTGGCGCGAGAGCTCCTCGAGGCTGTTGATCGGCTGGGTGATCAGGCGCTTGATCTGCCGGGCGATGATCAGCCACAGCAGAATGCTGAACACCAGGATCGCCAGGCTGGCAGACAGGGTGCCGGTATAGAACGCAACCGGCAATTCGCTGCTGGCCACCAGCAGCAGGTGCGCGGGCGGGCTGCCTGGACGGGGCAGGGCGATCAGCTGGGTGCTGCGAAACTCGGTGAGGCGCCAGCCGTCGATGTTGCGGTAGCGCTTGGGCATGCTCAGTGGCTGGCCATGTTGCAGTTGGGCCAGCAGGCGCCCGTCGCTGGCATACACGGCGGCGGCGCGCAGGGGTGAATAGCTGTCGAGCTCCTTGAGCAAGGCGCTGGCGGCTTCTGGGCTGTCGCTGGCGCGCGCGGAAAGCTGTGGATTGGCGACCAACCGGCCGATGGTCTGTAGCGCCTGGGGAGCCATGCTTTCCTGGGTGATCCAGTAGGCGGCGCTGATGAAGGCCAGGTTGGCCACCAGCAGGATGGTGACCAGCAGCACCAGCAGGGCGGCCAGCAGTTTTTGCCCGACCGGGAGGTTTTCCAGGCGTTGGCGCAGGGTCATGGGCGAGGTGATGTCCGTGTCGGTGGGTGGGCAGCGTCAGTCGCTGGGCAGGTTGCGTGCCTGCAGGTTATCGACCAGGCGTTGGCGCAGGTGTTCCAGGCCAGGTGTCGCCAGGCCATGCCGGGCGGCAACGTTGCAGGCATGGCCAAGCAGGTAGTGCAGCTCGGTACGTCGGCCTGCGCGCACGTCCTGGTACATCGAAGAGTAGTTGGCCGCGGTCGCCACGATCACCCGTTGGACGTCTTCGGCCAGGTTTTCGGCCGCTTGCGCTTGCCCAGCACTGCTCAGGAGGGTGCCCAGTTCCACGCACAGTGCGTCGACTTCAGGCAGGTGACCAAGCAGCCCGCCATTCTGGCAGTCGTAAAGCACCGTCAGCGGGTTGATCGCGCAATTGAGTGCAAGCTTGCGCCACAGGCGGGTGAGTATGTCCAGCGACCACTCGGCCGGGATGCCGGCCTCGCTCAGATCGCCGAACCATTCGGGGACGCCAGGGTTGCCCGGATCGCCCAGCCAGTTGAAGCCCTGGCCAGCAAACCGCACCTGCCAGTCGCGCTCGCGGAACGCACCTTCGGTGCTGGAGGCGAAGATACAGCGGGCGTGGGGAGCCTGCTCGGCCACTTCATCCTGGCTGCCGAGGCCGTTCTGCAGCAGGACCAGCTCAGCACCTTCGGCCAGCCGCGGCGCCAGGCGCGCGATGGCAGGCGCGGCGTCGTAGGCCTTGCACGCCAGCAGCAGGCGGTGGATAGGGCCTTCGCCCTCGCAGGTCTGTGCCGGAATGGCGAATTGCGTTGTCTGGTGCTGTTCGATCAGGGTCAGGCCGCCTTCGGCTTCATAAGCTGCCAGGCGCTGTTCGTCGCGCAGCACCAGGCGCACGGCCTTGCCTGCCCGTGCCAGGCGACAGGCCCAGAGGCTGCCGAGGCTGCCGGCGCCGAGAATATGCCAGGTGCTGCTCATCTGCGTTTCGCAACCCGTTATAATGAGCCCGCATTTTAACCGTCAAACCCGACGCGCTCCATCTTCATGCCGAGCGCGCTTTTATTTTATGGAGAACAACCATGCCTTCGTTCGACGTGGTATCGGAACTGGACAAGCACGAAGTGCAGAACGCGGTCGAAAACGCCATCAAGGAGCTCGATCGCCGCTACGACCTCAAGGGCAAGGGCAGCTTCGAGTTCAAGGACAAGGAGCAGACCGTGATGCTCACTGCCGAAGCCGAATTCCAGCTCGAGGCGATGATCGAAATCCTGCGCCTGGCGCTGGTCAAGCGCAAGATCGACGTCAAGTGCCTGGAAACCAAGGATCCCTATGCTTCCGGCAAGGAAATGAAACAGGAAGCCAAGTTCCGCGAGGGCATCGACAAGGAGCTGGCGAAGAAGATCGTCGCCCACATCAAGGATGCCAAGCTCAAGGTCCAGGCCGCCATCCAGGGCGAGCAGGTACGGGTCACCGGCAAGAAGCGCGACGACCTGCAGGAAGCCATCGCTGCCCTGCGCGCCAAGGAATTCGACATGCCGCTGCAGTTCAACAACTTCCGCGACTGATTCTGCGGGGCAGGAACCTTGATGGCACACCAATGTCCATCGCTTCCTGCGACCGCTGAATGTCCGGCGGTCTGCTTTACTGTGCACGTGTCGTTCGACATCAGGAGATGAACATGGATTTGAACGCTGAAGTCGATCAACTGGTACGCCAGTCCGAGACTTGGATTCCCTTGATCATGGCGTACGGCAGTCGTTTGTTGCTGGCGCTGCTGACCCTGGCGATCGGCTGGTGGATCACCAACAAGATCAGTGATCGATTGGCCAGGCTCGTCGGCCTGCGGGTGGCTGACCCGGCGTTGCAGGGTTTCATCCGCACGCTGTCCAACATCGTGCTCAAGGTGATGCTGGCGATCAGCGTGGCGTCGATGATCGGCATCGAAACCACCTCGTTCGTCGCTGCCATGGGTGGTGCCGTGCTGGCCATCGGCCTGGCCTTGCAGGGCAGCCTGGCAAACTTTGCCGGTGGCGTGCTGATCCTGCTGTTCCGCCCGTTCCGCATCGGCGACTGGATCGAGGCCCAGGGTGTGAGCGGGACCGTCGACAGCATCCAGATCTTCCATACCGTGCTGCGTAGCGGTGATAACAAGACGGTCATTCTGCCTAACGGCACCTTGTCCAACGGCATCATCGTCAACACCAACCGCCAGCCGACGCGCAAGGTCGTGTTCGACGTGGGTGTGGACTACGAGGCCGACCTGCAGAAGGCGCGCAACGTGCTGCTGGAGCTGGCGCAGGACCCTCGGGTGCTGCCCGACCCAGCGCCTCAGGCGGTGGTTGCCACGCTTGGTGACAGTTCGATCACCGTGTCGCTGCGCCTGTGGACCAAGACTGCCGACTACTGGGACGTGATGTTCATGCTCAATGAGCAGGCGCGGGATCGCCTGAAGGCCGAGGGGATCGACATTCCCTTCCCGCAGCGGGTGATTCGCGTGGTGCAGGAGACTGCCGCGCAGTAACCCACGCTGTACAACAGGGCCCCTGCAGGGGCCCTTGTTTTTTTGCGCCTTACACTTGTTCACAGCCAAAGCCGGTGATTTCTGGCATATAGCCTGACCCCTTCTGTCTGCACCCGAAACGCCATCATGAAACCATTGTTGTATATCACTCCTCTGCGGGCCCTGTTGTTCGGCCTGACCCTTGCCCTGTTCGAACTGCTGACCTACCTGGCCAGCGATGCCGTCATGCCTGCCATGCCGGTGGTGGTCGACGATCTCAAGGCCAGCCCTGAATTCATTCCGCACGCCCTGAACCTCTACCTGCTTGGCGGCGTAGTGCTGCAGTGGCTGATCGGCCCGCTGGCCGACCGCTATGGCCGCCGTCCACTGCTGCTGACCGGCTGCGCCTTCTTTGGTGTGGCATGCCTTGCGACCTTCTGGGTGCACGATATCGGCCTGTTCAATCTGCTGCGCCTGCTGCAGGGCATTGGCCTGGGCTTCGTGGTGACGGTGAGCTATCCGGCGCTCAACGAGGCGTTCAGCGAGGCTGACGCGGTGCGGATGATGGCGCTGCTGGCCAACATTGCGCTGCTCTCGCCGTTGCTCGGGCCGCTGGTGGGGACGTTGATGCTGCAGTGGCTCGACTGGCGCTGGCTGTTCGTCGCCTTCGCGGTGGGCGCGGTGCTGTGCTGGGGGCTGCTGTATCGCCTGATGCCCGAAACCCTCGGGGTCGAGCGCCGTGATGGCTCGCGCCTGGCCTTCACACCCATCCACCTGTTGCCCTTGCTGGCCGGTTACGCGCAGTTGCTGGGCAACCGTCGTTTTGTGGCTGGCAGCGCGGCATTGGGTTTGGTGGGCTTGCCGCTGATCGGCTGGATCGGCCTGTCGCCGGTCCTGCTGATTCATGACGAGGGGCTGAGCACCCTGGAATACGCGCTGTGGCAGTTACCGGTGTTTGGTGGACTGATCCTCGGCAACCTCATCATCAATCGTATTGCGGATCGTTATCCGCTGCCTGCGCTGGTGCGCGGTGCCCTGTGGCCGTACCTGGCCGGGTTGTGCCTGATGGTGCTGGCGACCTGGTTGTGGCCGACGGTGACCAGTGTGGTCGCTGGCATGTCGCTCTATGCACTGGGGTTGGGTGTGGCCAACGCGGTGCTGTACCGCATGACGCTGTTCTCCAGCGAGCAGAGCAAGGGGCTGGTCTCGGCGATGCTGGGGATGATCACCATCGCCTTGCTGGGGCTGGGGGGCGCAGTGTTGGCGATGCTGGGGGCAGGGGCGAGCTTGTTGCACTTTGCCTTGGGTGCTGGGATTGCCGGGGCGCTGGCGCTGTGGCCGTTGTGGTTCGTGGTGGGCGGTCGGCCTGGGGAAGGGGCTGTCGTTCAGTAGGCTTGAAAACGGCCTCGTCCTTTTCGCGGGCAAGCCCGCTCCCACAAGTACACCATGGGTTTCAAGAGCAGTGGTGTACC